>NZ_SZPP01000015.1:0-198113 GCF_030263775.1 Candidatus Jettenia sp. AMX1 | reverse complement strand
CGGCACCCTAACGGCAACCTGGGGTGTGGTGAGCGGTACAGGTACGGTAAGCTTCGGTGATGTGAATGCCGTGGATACAACGGCAAGCTTCTCGGAGGCCGGTACGTATGTGCTGCAACTAACGGCCGATGATGGCGACTTAATGACGAGTGATGCGGTGACCGTTGTTGTTAATAACAGTGCTACCTTAGTGAGAGAGATCCGGGTTGTAGCCAGTACAGATGATGCAGAAGAGAGGCCTTCGGGTAGCATGCTACTCTCCAGTACGGATCTCGATCTGGTCTTTGATAAGTACAATCAGGTGATAGGTATACGTTTTAATGGGGTTGATATTCCGAAAAATGCTACTATTACAAATGCCTATATTCAGTTTAAGGCAGATGAGATAACCTCGGAGGCGACTTCGCTAACGATTCAGGGTGAAGATGTTGATAATGCCGTGGCGTTTTAGTTATTTTCACGGGAACTGGTAAGCGCGTAGCAGAGGCATATGATGGGAATCAGGCAGAAGCGCCATTACTCCATATTGAGTATAGCGTAGCCCAGGGTAATCAATCTCCCACAGTTAATGCAGGGGCAGATCAATCGATTACCTTACCGGATAATGCAATCCTGAATGGTACCGTTACCGATGATGGCTTGCCGAATCCTCCTGGAGTAGTAACGACTACCTGGAGTGTGGTCAGTGGTCCTGGCACCGTTACCTTTGGCAATGCGAATGTCGTGGACACAACGGCAAGCTTCTCAGAGACAGGGACGTATGTGCTGAGTCTAACGGCCGATGATAGCGCTTTAAATATGAGTGATGAGATAACCGTTGTTGTTAATAACGATGCTACTACAGTGAGAGAGATTCGAGTTACGGCCGGTTCAGATGATGCGGAAGAGAGGTCTTCAGGTAGTGTGATACTTTCCAGTACGGATCTCGATCTGGTATTTGATAAGAACAATCAGACGATAGGTATGCGTTTTAATGGGGTTGATATTCCGAAAAATGCTACTATTATAAATGCCTATATTCAATTTAAGGTGGATGAGATAACCTCAGAGGCGACTTCGCTAACGATTCAGGGTGAAGATGTTGATAATGCGGTGACGTTTGCCGCCGTTAGTATGAATATATCATCAAGGCCAAGAACAACAGCCGCAGTATCGTGGTCTCCCGTGCCATGGACAACCGTGGGAGTATCCGGTTCTGATCAGCAGACATCTGATATATCTTCTGTTATTCAGGAGATTGTGAACCGTTCTGGTTGGTCAAATGGTAACTCTCTGGTAGTTATTATCACGGGGACTGGTAGGCGTACGGCTGAATCGTATGAGGGAAGCCAATCTGGCGCACCCTTGCTCCATGTGGTGTATCATTAGGAAACCATCGACTGATCTCTATATCAATGAATACTATCTCTATTGCCGTAATTCATAATTCATAATATAATTTGAGTTAATCTTTTTTTGAGGAAAGCTTAAAAAAACAGAAACACTCCGGACTTTTTGAAGTATTAATCATTCCTGGAAGAAGTTACAATTTCCTTGCACAAAAAAGTATTTTTTGTATAATGAAATTTCTTGATACAGGGGGATATTCATCACTATATTTAAACGAAAGGTAATTACTTGTTATAAGGCTTGCGTTTTAAACGAACTTTGGAGAGGTGGCTGAGCGGCTTAAAGCGACGGTTTGCTAAACCGTTGTAGGGACTAAATCCCTACCCCGGGTTCGAATCCCGGCCTCTCCGCCATATCTTTATCATAGTACGTACAGGCCCCGCCTCAGATATTTTCAATACATAACCGAATGCCGAGTTGATGAAGATTGGGATTATTGCAGATACACACGATAATATTATTGCTATTCAAAAGGCTGTTTATTTTTTTAACACACAAGACCTACAATACGTCATTCATGCAGGTGATTATGTTGCCCCGTTTTCTTTAAAGGAATTCATGAAGGTGAAGACAAAATTTGTAGGGGTATTCGGGAATAATGATGGTGAGCGAAAGGGGTTGCTGAGCGTTTGTAAAAATATTCATGAACCGCCTTACGATATACTCCTCGGCGGTAAACATATTGTAGTAACCCATATGCTTGACTGTCTTTCAAAAAGATCTAAAATGAATACTGATATTATTATCAGCGCCCATACCCATATTCCAGAAATCAAAAAGGAAAATCCTGTCTATATTAATCCCGGAGAATGTTGTGGATGGTTACATGGGAGGAGTACGGTAGCAGTGTTAGATCTTGAAGTATCTCGCGCAGAGATTATAGACCTGTCAAACGTATCTCCGGATATTATGTAATGTACGGGCAATTATTTAAACAAATAACCCGGTTTGTTATAACCGGTTTATTCTGGTGTGCTACGCTCTGTGGATGTGTATTGCGATCTCTTACCGTTGATTCTAATCCTCCGGGCGCTGTAGTTTATTTAGACGATAAACCGATTGGTGAAACACCCGTTACAACTGAGTTCACCTATTACGGGACCCGAAAGATTACCCTGGAAAAAACAGATGCAGAGGGCAGGCTTCTCTATGAGAGAAAGATTGCATACGAAAAAATCAAAGCCCCTGTCTATCAGATTTTTCCCATAGACTTTTTTTTTGAATTAATAATCCCCGTAAAACTAAAGGATGAGCATTATTTTAATTATCAATTGGACCCCTTAAAGCAGATACCTGTTGAAGAACTCCGGAAGGAGGTTATGAGAAACGCCGAAGAATTGCGGGATCAACTCCAGGAACCCACAGTTCAATAAATATATTTTATCATTTCTTCTAACGGTTTGCGGTACGTTGGTTCCGGGGTGTTTAATGGATATCCAAGAGGAGTTATTGCTATCGGCTCGACTCCTGCCGGGAGATTGAGAATGGATTTTAAGAGGGGCGCTTTAAAAGCGGCAATCCAGCATGTGCCTAATCCCTCAGCCGTTGCAGCAAGAATGAGATGGTCCATCACGATTGTTGCATCAATATCTGCATAGTTTTTTCCATCGCTTCGTTTCCATGCCCTTTCCGGAATACTGCAGACACAGATAATCACGGGAGCTGTATAAAACCATTCCTCCTGGTATGCCATTTTTAACTGTTGTTTTATCTTCTCATCCTTAATAACTACACAAAAAACAGGCTGCCTGTTGGCAGCGCTTGGGGCAAACCGCACAGTCTCCAATATCCGATGTACCTTCTCCTCTTCAATAGGCTCCGGCTTATAGGAACGTATACTCCGCCTTTTCTTCATAATCTCATAAATATCCATAGTATTTTCCCTTAAAATTCTATAACCTTCCAACGATTCATCTTTGCATAGAGTCGAAGCATAGGGCTTGCGTTTACGGCTATTGGGTACCCTACCATACGCATAAACTTTACATCTACATATTGATTGGCATAAGCATACGATGATGAAAGGTCGATATTATATTCCGTAGCAAGGCGATTCACAACCTTTACTTTTCCACTGCTATATGAATGTATCCCATCTATTTCTCCGGTAATTATACCCTCATCGTTAATTGCGAGACTGGTTCCAATGCCTACATCGGCATTACAATATTTCCTGAAACATTCTACGAAAGGACTTAATGTTCCTGATAATAATATAATGATATAACCCGCATCTTTTAATTCTTTTATCTCTTTTGTGGCAATCGGAGAAATATAGGGAGAAATCCGTTCTGTAAAACATTCATGTACCGTTGAGAGTATTTTTTCATATTCTTTATTCTTGAGATAATATTTGTTTTTTCTAACGTAGATTCCTTTGAGGGATAGAAGCCTATACATAAAAACATGTGCAAGCCGCAATAAATCCCCGGAGTTAATCAGTTTTTTTTCAAGAAGATAGCGGAAAAATACCCTTTCAGAAGAGATACTCTTAATGATCGTCCCATCAATATCGAAAATTGCTGCCTTTTTCATGAAATGGATTTTACAACGTATATGGATGTCTTTCAATAAAAAAACGTATTACCTGTACGCTATTCTACAAATACAATACGTTGATTTATTTCAAATATTTTATTTAATCATAAGTACCTATAAAAAAGACAGTTAATTACCAATATATTGTGTCTTTATGGAAAACATATACAAAATATTGTGCTTTATTCTTGACAAAGGTCTTTTTTGTGATTAGATAGTATAAAAGTGGGTATACAACATATGGGATATATTTTGTTAGGAAAGAGAGGTGATCTGAAAAAGAGATTAACGAAAGTAAAAAAACAAAGCAGATATAATCAACTAAGTAAGGAATTATTAGGTATTCTTGATAAGGAGGTTTAACAGATGACAACAGCAGTATTAGAAAATGCAGTAATAAGTAGAGTTGGCAGCGAAAAGGAAGACGTACAATTATTTATCGAAGAAAGACTAAAGGCCTTTGATGAAGCAATCGAAGGGCACGAGTTTTTGGAGATAGATGGTGATATTGACGGAAGTACACCACAAGAACATTTACTCAAGATTATTAATCACAAGTTAGAATGTGCTTTCGCTATTAGTATTGATGCAGTAATCCGGCAGGATTTAGGTTTTGTTATCGATGCACTGGAAACAGGAACAACGAATCGGCTCCATGGAGTTACTCGTATTGTAGGATATTATAGCAGGGTATCTAACTGGAATAAGTCAAAAATCGGCGAATTAAACGACAGACACATGGGAAGATATTCAGTGCGATAAATAAAGACAGATTTCTCTCTGAGAAATCTTTTTATAAAAGCCATTGCAGTGTGTATGAGTTACACTGCAATGGCTTTCTTTATTTGTAATGCAAGGGGATATTCAATGCTGCAGGGCAGCCCTTTACAGGTTGTCCGGGAATTGTTTTGTAAGTATCTGACCACAAGTTTTTGTGCATGCTCTTTGCCAACAGAATAGAGAATTCAGGAGACAGAATCCAGAAGACAGGATACACATACTTAGAGACTGCCTGAAAAGTATCCATGCGGTGGATTCAGCGCAAGAGACAGCGCCTTAATCCACTCTACTCGTTATAGAATTACATGTAAGGGTGGATTAAACGAAGCGAATCCACCATAGCATCTTTTCAGACAGTTTCTTAGAGCCTATCCGAAAACCTCTTTTGAAGTATATTCTTCCTGTGATTTACAGGGGTTTTTGAATAGACTCTTATTTTGTAACTATTCAGCGTGTTTGAGTGACAAATACTATATATGGCAAAAAACGCTCGATTTGCATTTTCTGCCTATATATGGCGGTACAACCTGTGGTTAATTTTTGTGATTATGACTATTTTATGCCATATATTGTATTCGTGAAAATTACGCTGAATAGTTACCTTATTTTTCTGCCTAATCCCGTAGGGATGTTATGATTATAGCAAAAAACAGAAAAAAGCCCTTAAACCCCGAAGGGGTGACATAGGAGACTTTTTGGACAATGCCAGAGAATACACGTATATGAATCAACTTGCGCCAGGAATACTCCCGCTGGGAATAACAGGGGGTGTAGATGGCATTCTAACCATAAGGACTGGGCAGGGTGCCTTGCGGACAACCTTTTCTGCTACACTACCCATCATAACATGAGAAATTCCAGTTCTTCCATGCGTGCCCATTACGATAATATCTACCCCGATTTCCTTAGCAGCGTTTGTTATCTCATAAAAGGGCACACCCTTTACGATAATAGTTTCTACCTCCAATACATCCGTTGTTCCCTCAGGGAGACTCTTTATTAAATTTGCCCGAATTTTGGCAACATCAATCTCCTCGGGCTTATTATAAGGGCTGAATTTGTATATTTCTGTATCGTAAAAACGGGAATCTATTACATGCATGAGATATAATTTTGCTTCATCTTTCAGCGCCAAAGAAATTGCATATTTTAAGGCAAGATACGAACATTCGGAGTGGTCTACAGGACATAATATCTTCTTTAATACGATCATACGGTCTCCTCGTTATTTTTGTACTTACATGCCAATACCATCGATGCCGGTATTGCATGCCGGACATCTTGAATTGATGATGTTGTTTTCAACAATCTGGTATCCATATCTTTTGATAAGGATCTTCTTACATGCATAACAATAGGTGTTTTCTCCTCCTTCGCCAGGCACGTTGCCTTCATACACATATCGCAGTCCCGCTTCCAAACCTATTTCACGCGCCATTCTCAACGTATCAACTGAAGTTGGGGGTTTTTCAATGAGGCGGTATCCCGGATAAAAGCGACTTACATGCCACGGAACCTCAGGCCCCAGACTTCTTATAAATCCGGCAATCTGCCTTAATTCTGATTCTGAATCGTTAATTCCCGGTATGATCAATGTGGTTATTTCTATCCAGATGCCCATCTCTTTGTAGGAACGGATGCAATCGATTACCCCGTCCAATTGCGCACCGCACAGCTTTTTATAGGTTTCGCGCGAAAAACTTTTCATATCCACGTTTGCGGCATGCAGATACGGTTTTATTGTCGTAAGGGCCTCACGGGTTATATATCCGTTTGTTACAAATACGTTTTTCATCGATGTATTATCTGCTATTTTAGCTATTTCATAGGCATACTCAAAAAAGATCGTAGGTTCCGTGTAGGTATATGCAATACTCTTACAGTGATAACCCAAAGCCTCTTCAACGATCCTTTCCGGAGCAACATCTCTGCCTGCGATTTGCTCATAATTTCCAGGCAGTTGTGATATCTCATAATTTTGGCAGTTCAGGCACTTGAAATTGCATCCTACCGTTGCAACAGAAAAAGCGGTTGTGCCGGGATAAAAATGATACAGTGGCTTTTTTTCAACAGGGTCGATATTTTCCGAGACGAGCTTCCGGTAAACAAGGGAATAGAGTATGCCTTTGTGGTTCTCTCTAACCCGGCAAATGCCCTTTTTCCCATCTGCAATAATACAGTGATGGCGGCAAAGGTAACACCTTACCTTCGTATCTCCAAGTTTCTCAAAAAACATCGCTTCTTTCATAAGTATTTTCCTTAAACTTGAACATTGCATTTGGACACAGAAGAACACAGATAAACACAGACCTTTTCAGCCGAAGAAAGCAATGTTATAGTATTTCAAGGATGAAACCAAACATATTTTTGATAGGGTGGCACGGACAAACTCGTTTGTCCGTGATGGCACAATCAAATCATGACTCATTTTATTTGGTTTCATTATGTTCCGTCCGGTTTCATCTATTTGATACTATAATCACTTATTAGATAAGTTACCTACAATATCTGCATCATGAGTTTATTGGTACATATCTGCGTTAATCTGTGTCCCATTGTAGAATTTTAGGCATAAAAATAATCTTACCGTTTTTTCTGTATGCTGGCAAGTAATTTGATCCAAATTTCAATATCGTGTGAAAATATTAGTTGACTGGAATATTTCCCGTGATATAATGCGCCAAAATCGATATTGTTGTAAAGATATTATTTTAATGAATATATTTATTAGATAAAAAAACATACATGATCAAATAAGTAAGCATTATAAAACATCACATAACGATAAAGGCAAACCCTGAGTGATCAGGGGACGCAAAGTAAAGGATCTTTAATCATAGCCTGGCAGAGACGCATCATGATGCGTCTCTCCTATGAATAGTAAAGATAGCCCTACTACCGAACATGATAAATAAATTTAAGATAAATTTAGACAACCTTACTACGGGAATATTCCGCCGATTATTTCCGGGGTAAGGTTTTTTTGTTTTAAAGGCATTTTCAAGAACATGGATTTCAATCTGCTGTTAAAGATATATGTCCTTTTGCAAGAAGGAGGTGAGAAAAAAGCATCTTTGTAACATCGTGAGAGGATACATCTTAACAATCTTAAAAGGAGGGGGGCTAGCTATGGAGATGAAGAAAATGAGAAGTGCGGGTTTTACGTTAATCGAGTTACTTGTTGTAATCGCAATTATTGGTATCCTTGCAGGTATCCTGTTGCCTGCATTGGGCAGGGCGCGTGAATCGGCACGCAGGACGCAGTGTGCTTCTAATTTGAAACAGATCGGGATGGCTATGCATATGTATGCGAATGAAAATGGTGAAGTGTTTCCTACGGGTGGAGCCTCCGGTTCTAAAGCTAGTGATAGTGACGATGCAGCGGAAGAAAGAGAATCGCTTGGTAAACTTTTTGATTCGTATATTACTGATAGGAAGGTTTTCAGATGTCCGAGTGATGCTGTTGTTACAGAAACAAATGTTTTAAATTTGACAACTACAAATACTTCATTTACATCAGACACATGCAGCTATGGTTATGATGATAATCATAAACCGGCAGATGATCCAAGTGTAGCTATTGTTGCCGATAGATTGGGAACCGATACCTCCTCATGGCTCTCAAATAACCATAAAAAGAAAGGACAAAATGTGCTTTATATTGATGGTCACGTTGAGTGGAAGGGTACTTCATTAGCCGGCTGGTACGGCACTAATACAACAGGTTTTGGTTATGATAATATATGGACTAATGATGGTGGAAACCATACCACACAAAGTCCTGGTGGAACTGATACTGCAATACTGCAATAATTTATTTCTGTCTTGAATGTTTATTGAAAAGGGTAATATTCTTTTTGGATATTACCCTTTTTTATTAAGCACCTCATTCATACTCCCGCTACGATAACCCTCCATATCAAGGGTGACGTATTTATAACCGATCTCCTTGAATTTTTTAACGATCTCTTTCCTTGTGCCATCCTGCAAGAGTGCGGGGATATCTTCGGGCAATACCTCAATCCGCGCAATGGTATCGTGGTGTCTGACACGGAATTGCCTCAGACCAATACTTCTTAAATAGTTTTCTGCAGCAGCAACTAATGATATTTTTTCCTCCGTGATAGTTTGTCCATAAGGGAACCGCGAGGACATACATGCGTAGGAAGGTTTATCCCAGTTGGAGAGGTTAAGATACTTCGATATCTGGCGGATATCGGCCTTTCTTAATCCGCTCTCCTTCAGAGGGCTGCGTACATTAAGCTCCCTTGCGGCATCAAGTCCGGGCCGGTGTTCACCGGTATCATCGAGATTGGCCCCATCTGCAACGTTTTTATAGCCCTTCTCCTTAGCAATCTCTTTCAGTTTTCCAAATAATTCTGATTTACAAAAATAGCATCGGTTCGGAGGATTGTTCGCAAATCCTTCAATACCAAGTTCGCTGGTGTCGATAGTCATATGAGGGATGCCTATTTCCTTTGCTATCTTTTTTGCCTCCTCGTATTCATATGCCGGATATGTTTCTGAACGCGCAGTTACAGCGAGGGCCTTTTCTCCGAGGACATCATAACAAACCTTTGCCACGAGAGAGCTATCCACTCCGCCGGAAAAGGCTATCACAACACCTTCCAGGGTTTTCACGGTGTCTTGTAGTTTTTTAAGTTTTTCTTTTATATCCATAGGTAACAGAGAAAAAATTTTATTTACTGCATGGAAGCAGAAGGCACAGGGTTCAGAGATTAACTACATTAATGTCTTTTATTGCGCTCTTTGTGTTTCTGCGGTTTATGATAAATCCAGCATTCTTTGGATTGCTGTTCGCGCCTTCCCTGCAATAGTATCCGGCACCTTTACCTGATAAACGAGGTCCTCCAGAGACCATAACACCTTTTCCAGGGTAATAAGTTTCATATTGGAACAATCGGCAAGTTTCGTAATTGCATAGAAAGATTTTTCAGGATTCTCTTTCTTTAAACGATGCAGGATACCAATCTCTGTTCCTATAATAAATTCCCGGGCATCGTTTTCCCTGCAATACTTGGCAATGCCTGTGGTACTGGCAACATGGTCTGCTAATGCTATTACATCAGAAGTACACTCCGGATGTACCACAATCCTGGCATGGGGGTGTTCTTCCTTCAATTTTATAATGTGTTCAGCCAATATCCTGTGGTGGGTGGGGCAATATCCTTCCCAGAGTATCATAGGCCGATTCAGTTTTGATGCTACATAACCCCCCAGACTTTTATCAGGTATGAACAGGATTTCTTCATCTTTGGGAATTGATGAAACAATCTTCACTGCATTAGAGGATGTGCAGCATATATCACTCTCAGCCTTTACTGCGGCGGTGCTATTTACATAACAGACTACCTTGGCTTGTGGGTGTTCCTTTTTCTTTATCTGAAGTTGTTTTATGGTGATCATATTGGCCATAGGGCATCCTGCATGTTCATCAGGTAATAATACCAGTTTGCCGGGACAAAGCAGGGAAGCCGTTTCTGCCATGAAATGCACACCACAGAATACGATAATATCAGCTTTTGTCTTCGCTGCTTGCTGCGAAAGCCCTAACGAATCGCCAGCAAAGTCTGCAATATCCTGCACTTCTCCCCTCTGGTAATTATGTGCAAGGATTACAGCATTTCTTTTTACCTTTAATTCCTTTATTTTATCTGCTATGGTAGACACAGGTATCATCATACTCCCTAAATTTATTTTAAATAAATTTGCTGAATTTTAATCATAACAAAGCATAAATTATTTTTAAATACTTTTTTATAAAATAATGAGAAGCGCAGACACGATGTCTCAAAATCGTTTTCACTTGACAAGAAAAAATTGTTTTGATATAATTGCTAACCCTAAGTATGATATTCTTAAAGGTTTCGGGAAAAATCTTTCTATCATTTTAAACCGTAAAATACTTAGGGCGATTAGCTCAGTTGGCTAGAGCGCTTGCTCGACAAGCAAGAGGTCACTGGTTCGAGTCCAGTATCGCCCACCATAGAGTAATGAAAAGATTTCCTAATACGGCATCGAATACCTCAAAGGGGTTGTTGCTAAATCTCAGTATAAAGTTATAGTATAGCGAGGAGCAGGAAGGGATACATTTTAAGGAATGGTTAAGGTTACATTGCCTGACGGGACAAAAAAAGAGTGTAAAGATACTCTGGCTGCATCTGTAGTTACCGGGAATACAAAAGAAGATTTGGAAATTCTTCGTCACAGTGCAGCTCATATTATGGCACAAGCGGTCAGCAGGTTATTTCCTGGTGTGAAACTCGGTATAGGTCCTACTATTGAGAATGGATTCTATTACGATTTTGGTCTTCAGCACGGTCTGTCTGAAGAGGATCTGAAAAAAATTGAAGAGGAAATGTTCAGAATTATCCGGGAGGATCTTGTCTTTAAAAGGACGGAATTACCGCGTGACGCCGCTATAAAGAAGATGGAAGCTCTTGGACAGCCTTTTAAAGTGGAACTTATTAAGGATATCGAGAGTGATACAGTATCGTTCTATTCACAAGACGACTTTGTAGATTTGTGCCGTGGACCCCATATTCATCGGACAGGAGCGCTAAAGGTCTTTAAACTTCTGAACGTAGCAGGCGCTTATTGGCGTGGAAAAGAGACGAATCCCATGCTGCAGCGCATTTATGGCACTGCATTTTTTACTCAGACTGAGCTTGAGAAATATTTAAAATTCCTGGAAGAGGCGGAAAAACGGGATCATCGGAAAATAGGCAAAGATCTGGATCTCTTTAGCTTCCATGAAGAGGGGGGACCGGGGTTAACCTTTTGGCATCCAAAAGGCGCCCGGATGCGGAATCTGATAGAGAATTTTTGGAGGGAAGAACATTTCAAGCGGGGGTATGAGATACTTTATAGTCCGCACATAGCAAAAATCAATTTATGGAAGACCAGTGGTCATTGGAATTTTTATCGGGAGAGTATGTACTCGCCTATAGATGTTGAGGGGCAGGAATATATCCTGAAGCCTATGAATTGCCCCTTTGCTGTGCTTATGTATAAGACGAAACTCCACAGTTACCGTGAGCTTCCCTTACGATGGGGGGAACTAGGAACTGTATACCGATACGAGAGGTCCGGTGTCTTACATGGCTTGCTGCGTGTACGAGGGTTTACTCAGGATGATGCTCATATATTCTGTACCCCTGATCAGCTAGAGGATGAGATACTGGGGGTATTAGAACTGGCTCAGTTTATGCTATCAAGCTTCGGGTTTCATGAATATGAGATAGAATTAAGTGTGCGTGGCAAGGGTGAAAAAGAAAAGTATATAGGACGGGATGATGTTTGGGATCATGCCGAAAATGCCTTAAAAATTGCCCTTGATAAGAAAGGGTTGCCGTATATCCGCATGGAAGGAGAGGCAAAATTTTATGGTCCGGCCATTGATATTAAGGTTAGGGATGCTCTTGGAAGAGGATGGCAGGGGCCTACCATTCAGGTAGATTTTAATCTTCCTGAGAGGTTTGATGTGAAGTATGTTGGTTCAGACGGTTTTCATCATCAGGTAGTAATGGTTCATCGTACAGTCCTGGGCGCTATGGAACGATTTATAGGATGCTTGATAGAACACTATGCTGGTGATTTTCCGTTATGGATAGCGCCAATTCAAATGCGGATATTGCCGATTACTGATACGCATATTGAGCATGCAAAAAAATTGCAAGCGTTGTTGCTTTCAAAGAGTTTTAGGGTAGAATGTGATACAGGGAATGCAAAGATTAATTATAAAATACGGGAAGGCACCCTGGAAAAAATTCCTTATTTATTGATTGTCGGTGATAAAGAAATGCAAGATGGCACTGTTTCTGTCAGGAGTAGAAGGAAAGGGAATGAGGGGGCAGTTTCTGTTGAAGATTTTATAAAAAATATCGATGCTGAAATTCGGGAAAAGAGATAGTTCTAAACTTTTTGGAGGAGACTATACATTTCACAAGAACTAAGGATTAACGAACGTATTCGCGCTGCAACGGTACGATTGATAGATGAGAATGGTGCGCAGGTTGGGGTGATTAGCAAAGAAGAAGCCCTTGCAAAAGCAAAGGGCGTGGAGCAAGACCTTGTTGAGGTAGCTCCGGATGCAAATCCTCCTGTTTGCCGGATTATGAACTACGGCAAGTATAAATATAAACAAAAGAAAAAGATGCATCAAAAGCAGCATGTAGTTCAATTGAAAGAATTAAGAATAAGGCCAAAAACCGGAGAACACGATATTCAAACGAAGATTCGTCAGGCGAGGAAATTTTTAGAAAGCAAAAATCGTGTACTCATTAATATGCTGTTTAAAGGAAGAGAACGGGCTCATTCTGAGCTGGGAGAAAATATTTTAAAACAGTTTGCTACCGCATTAGAGGATATTGCTAAGGTGGAAAAGGAAAAGATAGCAGATGAGCGAAAAATGGGAATGATCCTGGCGCCTAAGTGATACAGATCTGCTCCTGTTGTGTTATTCGCATTATCGTATCTTTATTATCATTATCAGGGAGATTTATAGATGCCAAAATTAAAAACCCATAAAGGGCTTAAGAAAAGAATAAAGATTAGTGCTAAAGGCAAGGTAAAGAGGCCGAAGGCCGGGAAAAGCCACTTAATGTCCGGAAAGTCAGGAAGAAAAAAGGAACATTTGAGAAAAAAAGATGAAGTATCCCCTGCTTTCAGTAAGAATATGAAAAGAGCTTTACGATTGCGTTAAACATATATTTGAATTTTTTTATGAGAGATTAGTAATATGCCAAGAGCAACAAAAGGTGCTGCAAGAAAAAGGTCAAGAAAAAGGTTATTAAACAAAACAGAGGGCTACTGGGGCGGAAGAGGTAACTTATACCGCAAGGCCATGGAAACCTATATCCGTGCTATGGTCTTTTCATTCCGGGACAGGAAGGCGCGTAAGAGGAAATTCAGAGAATTATGGATTTCCAGAATTAATGCTGCCGTAAGGGAACGTGGCATGTCCTATAGCCGTTTTATCAGTGGATTAGTCAAGGCCAATGTGGATTTAAATCGAAAAATGCTGGCTGAAATGGCGGTAAATGACAAACCTGCCTTTGATAAGTTAGTTGAACAAGTAAAGGCAGCAGCAGGATAAGGTATTCTTAGGTGCTGTATAATGTTCTTTATTTTCAGTAAAGAACTATCAGTAGTCTGTTTTTCAGGCGCTTTACTCGGTAGGCCGCAGAAGCTTGTAAGATATGAGGCACGTCTTTTCCTATAGACAAGGATAGAACGTGCCTCTTTTTTATAGAGTTTATTTTAAGAGACACCTTTCTTATGTTCAAAAAAACAGAAAAAGTAAAAAGAGACTTACAAGAAGAAATTCGTGCGGTGACTACATTGAAAGATGCAGAGCAACTCAAGATAAAATATCTTGGAAGAAAAGGTATTATCCAGGATTTCATGAAACTTATTCCAACGTTACCGGCAGAGCAACGTGCTGCATTCGGACAACAAATTAACGCTTTAAAGGCGGAAGTTGCCAGTTTCATAGAAGAGGTTATAGAAAAATTATCCCGTGAACCGGTTCTAAAAGTTAACCATGAGATATTTGATATAACCTTGCCGGGGAAATTGCCTGTCACAGGGAAAAAGCATCCACTTACTCAAACCATTGACGATGTCAAAGAAGTATTTGCCCGATTGGGTTTCGATGTCGTTTACGGACCTGAGGTAGAGCTGGAGTATTATAATTTTGAGGCCTTAAATATTCCGGCGGATCATCCCTCCCGAACTGATTTTGATACCTTCTATATTAAAAACGATATTCTTTTAAGAAGCCAGACGTCTACGGTTCAGATTCGTATTATGGAGAAACAAAAACCGCCGATCCGTATTATTGCCCCTGGCAAAGTATACAGACCTGATACGGTTGACGCCAGGCATTCATTTATGTTTCATCAGGTAGAAGGTCTGCTCGTGGATGAGGGGGTAAGCTTTGCAGACCTGAAGGAAGTACTGAACCAATTTATTAAAACCTATTTTGGCAAGGATGTCCGGATGCGTTTTAGACCATCCTTTTTTCCCTTTACAGAACCGAGTGCCGAGGTAGATATTTCGTGTTCTCTGTGTTCGGGTAAGGGATGCAGTGTTTGTTCTTACAGTGGATGGGTGGAAATACTAGGAGCCGGAATGGTTGATCCTCATGTATTCAAAGCTGTCCATTATGATACTGAAAAATATACGGGTTTTGCGTTTGGGATGGGAGTAGAGAGGATTACCATGCTAAAACACGGTATCTCTGATATCCGCCTTTTTTATGAAAATGATATACGTTTTCTCTCTCAATTTTAGATGAAGATCAGCTATAACTGGTTAAAAGAATATGCGTATTTTTACTTATCTCCTGAAGAGCTTGCTGATAAGTTAACCAATGCAGGATTGGTAGTTGCCGATATTAAACCGGTAGAAGACGATTACTGCCTGGAGGTAGAAGTTACTTCCAATCGACCAGATTGCCTTGGTATTATTGGTATAACGCGTGAAGTAATTGCGGCGGTCGGAGGAGCGTTACACATACCGGATACGGATTTTGAGACACTATCTGCCAAGGTAACAAAATTTATTGATGTTACCGTTGAAGATCCTGTGTTATGTCCTCATTATACCGCCAGAGTTGTACGGCATGTAACCGTGAGACCCTCTCCGGAGTGGATGCAAAAAAAGTTGAGGTGTATAGGTATCCGGCCGGTAAATAATATTGTAGATATCACAAATTATGTGATGATGGAGACGGGACAACCGATCCATGCTTTTGATTTGGATAAGATCGCAGATCAAAAAATCGTGGTAAGAAGAGCTTTAGACGGGGAAATGATTGTTGTTATAAACGGAGTAAAGCGGGCGCTTTTTCATGATATGCTGGTTATTGCCGACAGCAAAAGGCCGGTAGCTATTGCAGGTGTTATGGGAGGCAAGGAAACAGAAGTATCTGATTCAACCAGGAATATCCTTCTGGAATGCGCTTTATTTGAGCCAGGACACGTGCGACGCACATCAAAGGAGTTAGGCGTATTCACGGATTCATCGTATCGTTTTGAGCGGAGTACAGATCCGGGGGGTATAGAACTGGCGTCTAAAAGGGCTGTAAAGCTTATGAAAGAATTGGCTGATGGAGAAATAGTGAGCGGAGTTATTGATATAAAGCAGAGAGAGTATGAGAAGAAAAGGATTCCGCTTCGTATAGAAAGACTTCAGAGAATTTTGGGCATAGAAATAAAAAGAGACATTGCCAGCGATATCCTAAAAAGGCTTCAATTTACTATCGTAAACGAGGTTGATAACTTTATAGATGTTGTGGTGCCAAGCTTCCGGGGTGATATTTATCGTGAGATTGACCTGATTGAGGAAATAGCCAGAATTTATGGGTACAATAACATTCCTGCAAAGACATCCATTTGTGTCCGGGGCAGTATAAAAAGCAAATATGAGGCGGTAGAGGATTGTATTCGTCAGTTTCTCATTGGTCTTGGGTTTTATGAAGTCAAGACCTTTAGTATTGTCGATATTTCACCATTACAATCAGTAAAACTGTGGTCAGAGCGAGAGTCCCTGGATATTGCCAATCCGCTTAGACAGGAAGAGAGTCGCATGCGGACGAGCTTATTACCAAGCCTTATTAACACCAAGAGATATAATGTGAATCATGGTAACGAATCCATAAAGATATTTGAGATCGCCAGAGTTTATCTTGCAGGCGATAAACTGCCTCACGAAAAGACCTGTTTATCCCTGCTCATAGATGCGGATTTTTTCACTTTGAAGGGTATTATTGAATCATTAGTATTGCACTTAGGTATCTCTTCTTTAAAACGTGAATGGATTCCCTTCAGTGAACCCAAATTGTTTAGGGATGAAAGGGCAGCAAAGATTCAACTCGATGATAAAACTTTGGGGTATTTGGGGGAGGCTAGCAGAGAATTGGGGTTTAAAACATCCTTCTGTTTATCCGAGTTGGATATGGACTTCCTGGCAGAAAAATCAAATTTTGAAAAAAGATATCATCCTTTGTCGCCATACCCCCCTGTCTTTCGCGATCTGGCAATTATTGTTGATGAAGAGGTACCGTGGACGTCTATTGAAAAGTGTATTACGGCTACCCATATATCCTTCTTAAAAGGAATACATTTTTTTGATGTTTATCGTGGCAAGCAGATACCGGCAGGAAAAAAAAGCGTTGCCTTTAACCTTTGTTTTCAAGCTGAAGACCGTACGCTAAAAAGTGAAGAGGTTGAAACTGCTGAGTGGACTATCCTCGATGTGCTTCATACAACACTCGATGCAGAATTGCGAAAGCTATAACAGTGCAATGCCGTTACTCATTCAATACTAACCATAATGGCAACTAAGCCGAAATTTGAATTTCTTACGTAAACGTTTGCTTTTTTTCCTACAGCAGGTATTCCCTTTATGCAGAGGGCTGAATTGATGTCTATTGCTTGCCCCAGAAGTGTAATAGTATTCATACCTACCTCTGTAATAATGCCCTCCAGGCTTGAGGACCCTTTTAGTTTTATCTTTTCAGCGATAAAAGAATCATTCTTTATATATCCTTTTGCCTCGATCACATCACCTGCTGCAATATCGCTGGCGTGAAGAGAAATAGTGCAATCTTCTAACTTTATTTTAGCCTTGCTTGCATCTATGTCCATGGTATCGTTGAGAATTGAAATGATAGACCCTAATACTGAGCTTACTACACCGTGCATTTCAGCCTTAGCGTTGCTATTTCCATAAATGGTATTTTGAAACAGTACAACTGGTAAGCCAAGACAGAAAAGAAACGTAGTTATAATAATGCCGATACCCTTATGCTTCATTTCTTCCCCTCCCCTTTTGGAAAAGTATTCTCAATATAAAAGGCTTATGTCTGCTTAATAAAGTTTCTTTACCAGAAGAATAAAGTTTCTATGCTTTAATTCTATAAAAATGAATTGGGTGTATCGAATCTCTGCATTATATCGCTTTTCATTCTATAACTAATTTCGTAATTGTCAAGTTAATAGTAATCTCTGAAAAATTGCGGTTTTTTACAAACCAGAAATATGTCACCCTATAAGCGAATTATTGACAAAGCGTGGTCTTTAAGAAAAAAGTATATAAATTATACTGCCACAAATGTGTTTCGTCTGGTAAATTCTTATGGAGATGCCTTACCTGAGGTAACGATTGATGTTTATGATAAAAATTTCCTGATCCAATATTTCAAGCCATATGAAGAGCATACAAAAAATAAGATTTCTATCGCCCTTAACGAAATCTTTAAACCAGAAAATATCACACAAAAGACACGATTGAAAGGAGAAGATGTTGAGACCCGTCTTATTTTTGGGCCAGAAATTCCTAAAGATTTTGTAGTAGTGGAGAATAGCATAAAGTTCAATATATCATTTCAGGATGGCGGTGGTACCGGACTTTTTCTCGATCAAAGGGATAATAGAAAAAAGATACAAACCCTGTCCAAAGGTAAAGAGTTATTAAACTGTTTTTGTTACACCTCCTCCTTTTCAGTTTATGCGGGCCTGGGTGGTGCTAACAGGACGGTTAATGTTGATTTGTCGAAAAAGGCAATAGAATGGAGTAAGAAAAATTTTTCACTCAATCAACTGGATAGAAACAATCATGAGTTTATCGTGGGGGATGTGTGGGATTGGATCAAAAGATTTCAAAAAAAGGGCCGATTATTTGATGTAATTATTTTGGATCCTCCAAGTTTTTCCACCAGTAAAACAAGGGTATTTAGCGTGGAAAAGGATTTTCCGGAATTAATCGGGATCGGACTCAATATCCTTCGCGATGATGGCATTCTTATCTTCTCTACCAATATAGCGAAAATCAACTTTTCAAAATTTTTTCAGCTATTGCCCAGGATTAAAAATTATACATCAAAGGCATACAAGATTATTGACGTATCATCACAGGGATTGGATTTTCCTATTGATGGAATTTATTTGATAGAACCCTATCTGAAGTTTATCATGTTGACGTGTTAAAAACACATACTTGACGAGGTCTTATTGCATACACAAACTATCATCCCTAAATCTTCTATGGATAAAATTCAATCCAGGCAAAATATTTCTCATCTTGCAGAAAAATACCAAAAGCTCGCTGATACAGGCAGAATAAAGGATTTCAATGAGGCGCAAACGGTCAACGAATTCATCCTTCCTCTGTTCCAATTCCTTGGCTGGGACATTCATAATATCCATGCAGATGAAGTAACGCCGGAGGAACGTATTTCAAAAGGGCGTGTTGACTGGGCATTCAGGATTGATGGTATCCCAAAGTTTTTCCTTGAGGCAAAGGCATTAAAGATTGATCTTAATGTTGGGAAATGGGCAGAACAGGCAATAAACTATTCATGGAATAAAGGATGTACATGGGCTGTATTGACAGACTTTGAGTCAATAAAGGTTTTTAACGCAGAGGTATCCGCAAAGAACCTGAAAGAGAGTCTCTTCTTTGAAATCCCCGTTAACGAGTATCTGTCGCGGTTTGAACAACTCTGGCTTCTGTCGAAAGAGGCCTTTCAACAAGGTCTTCTTGATAAAGAGGCTGAGAAATGGGGGAAGAAAGTAAAGCGGATGCCTGTCGGAGATAAGCTCTTTCTGGATATGATGGAATGGCGTACCCTTTTGACAAAACAGTATCACACTCAAAACAAACTTGAGTATGAAGAGCTTGATGAAGGGGTACAGAGGGCGCTTGACCGGCTTGTATTTATCAGGGTTACTGAAGATAGGGGGATTGAACCGAACATACTCCTTTCTGCCATACGCAGCCAGTCAGAGGGTAAGTCGCTAGTAAAAACCCTTGCGAAGATATTCCGCAATTTTGATGATGGTTACAATTCAAAACTCTTTATGCCTCACGCATCAGAAAATTGGCTGATAGATAACGAGCCTCTCGAAAGGATTATCAACGGCCTTTATGAGACGAGCGAGGGTTACCGGTATGATTTTTCAGCCATATCCAGCGATATTCTTGGCGGTATTTATGAGCAATACCTTGGTCATATTTTAAACCAGGCAAAGAAAAGGGCTTCGGTAAAGAAAGAGCACAAGAAGAGGAAAGAACAGGGGATTTATTACACGCCGACCTTTGTTGTGAAATACATTGTAAAGAATACCCTTGGCAGGATGTTAGAGGAGATGCCTTTGTATAAGGCAATGAATATCAGGATACTAGACCCTGCGTGTGGCAGCGGCTCATTTCTTGTCGAGGCGCTGGACGTTATGGACGGCTATCTGGAGACGCAAAGAAGACAAAAGAGTAAGGTATCACAGATGGAGTTTGATTTTTTCAGGAAGGTAGAGATTTTAAGCAGGAATATCTATGGTGTTGATTTAGACCCGCAGGCAGTTGAGATATGCCAGTTGAATCTTTTGTTGCGTACGTTAAAACGGAGGGCAATCCTTCCGAACCTTACCGAGAATATCAAATGCGGTAACTCGCTGATAAGCGGTAAGCCGCTTGAGCTTATGAAATATTTTGATCATCCGGAAGAGAAGCGATACCTTAACTGGGATGAGGCGTTTCGTGATGTTATGAATAACGGCGGCTTTGATGTGATCATCGGAAATCCGCCGTATATAAGGATACAAACACTGCCAAAAGATGAGGTTGCATATTTCGGTGATACGTTTGAGTCTGCCAGGGGAAGCTATGACATATATCTCCTGTTTATAGAACAGACATACAGACTTTTACGAAAGGGTGGATTTGCAGGGTTCATATTGCCTAACAAATTCATGGTCTCAGACTATGGAAAAAAGTTACGGGAGTTATTGAGCCGTGAGTGTGCCGTATGGAAGATCGTTGATTTTGGCGATGCGCAGATATTTGGAGAAGCAACAACGTACACCATGCTTCTCTTTTTGCAAAAGACACAAAATAGAGATGTCCTTTATGTATCCGCTGCTAATTATCTGAAAGAAAATCAGAGGGCAAATCTTGATGACCTTGAAACGCAGTTTGTAAAGATAAATCATAATAAGCTTACTGCAAGTCCTTGGAGCTTTGCGACTTCACGATACAGTGAAATTTTGGAGGGAATTGAAGAAGGGAATGTAAGATTTGTTGATGTGGTTGAGAAAATATTTCAAGGTCTTGTAACAAGTGCTGATAAAGTTTATCTCTTGCAAAAGACAAATGAACAAGTAAAGGATAAGCACTTATTATCATTGTATTCCTTCTCACTTGGAAAGAAAGTTCTTTTAGAGAAAGAGATTGTTCACCCACTTCTTAAAGGTTCTTTGGATATTAGGAGATACCATACAGAAATAGTTTCACGTTTTGTTCTTTTTCCTTACAAAAATGGAAAGCTTATTTCTAAGGAAATATTTGAAAAACATTATCCTTTCTGTTGGCAGTATCTTCTCGATAATAAGACAACGCTTACTGATAGAGAAAAAGGGAAAATGAAACATGCAGATTGGTATGGCTATGTTTATCCAAAAAGCTTAACATTGTTTGAAACTCCAAAACTCTTGACTCCATCCATTGCTAATAAAGCCTCATTTACCTATGACGAGAATGGTGAATATTACTTTGTCGGCAGTGGAGGCGGTGGCGGTGGTGGATACGGGATTATCTTGAAAGAGGATGCCAAGCTCTCGCCTCTTTACATCCTTACCCTTTTAAATAGCAGACTGCTTGATTTTTACCTGCAAAATATCAGCAGTCCATTCAGACACGGCTATTTTGCCTATAACAAGCAGTACATAGAGCAACTTCCCGTAAAGCTCCTTGATCTTTCTAATCCTATTCAAAAAGCCAAACATGATGAACTTGTCACCCTTGCCGACAAAATGCTTAGGATCAACAAAGAGTTACAAAAGACCTCTGAAAATACTGATAAATGGTATTCCTTAAAGAAGGAGATTGAACAAACGGATAAGCTAATTGATGAAGAGACGTACGCCTTATACGATATAAAAGAATACGACAGAAATATTATCGAAAATAATTGAATTATTTTCAATATCAAGAAGATTTAAAAATTATTGGAGGTGCTCCTTATGTCTTATATAATCGAGATTTCTTGTATTATCTGATGCGTCAAGTAATGGCCGCAATAAAAAAACATAAATATAAGCGACCTTATCCAGAAAGTGGATCAAGGACAGTTAGAGTAATAGATCATCCTTTCTTGTTTGGAGATAGTAAAGTCGATATCGACTAAGAAACAACTTTAGATGAGGCTAAAGAGAAGGCAAAGAAAGGGATGGACTCAGTATTGTTTATTATAGAGTCCATACCTTCTTCAACAAATGATAGACAGTATCTAAGATAAAATTCGTTTAACAACCTTATTCCTAATACTGCCTTTATTCTCATGTGGATGGACAAATCGAATCCAGATCTTGATGATGTGCTTAATACAATTAAAGATGTATGTAATAAATTTGGTATATGTGCATTCCATGCTGATGATACTGAACATCAGGATAAGATTACAGATTACATCCTTCACAGAACTTAAAAAGTTACTCATTAAAAGGTTTGAGGCAATTACAGGAAGAAAGACAAAAAATTGAGAAAGGAATTGTTGTATGGATAAGAAGATAAAAAAATATTTCAGAGAGTGTGGAAATATTGAGGGATGTTTGGATGGTTTTTATCCTTTTGTCTGGATTGGTAGATGGGGAGCAAGTTTTAAAGAAATTAGACAAAAACGAAGTAAGTATAACAAGGGTCTATTTGTTGTAAATCGCAAATGTGGTGATAGCTATACACCTTATCCTGGAATTATCATGCCTATATCTATGTGCTTAGACCAGGCAGTTAAAGCAAACCTAATAGCTACTATTGATTCATGCAAAGACGAATTAAACAGACTTAAAAGAGAAAAATTTAAATATTCAGGTAACTATCTTATCCATAAAATTAATAAACTCCTGAATAAAATAGAAATGTTCGATCTTTTAGGTACAAAATTATCACCTGGTGATGGATTTATTCCAATAACAATTACAGAAAGGATATTTTTGTGGATTAAGCAAAATTTTAAAATGGTAATCCAAATTCTTGATAATGACGGACATCTGCCGGTTGAAATTACACAATATGAAAATATTCTATGGGATAATGTATTTGAGTTTGTTAGTTGGTGTAACACATCATTTGAACCATGGGATGAACGTATAAGCTCTTTCTCTTGCGGTATTTTTTACGGTGAGGTAGGAAGCGGGAGATATACACTTCTGAATGAGGGAAAAAATTTAAATCTCGTTAAATATTCTAAAGAATCCTTTACCCGTCTCTTTGAGTTAAAAAGGAATTTTAAGCCGAGTAACATAGTAGTAAGATTTACTCAGATTGATGAAAAGAAAAAATACATGTATGGTTGGATTGACTTTATAATCGATATTGATTCTACCCATCTTGTAATAAATTGCTCGAATGCGTATTCTCCCTTTTCAGCTCTTATTATATGGCTTGATGAAATTAATAATCAGAAGATGCCAGTATCATTTAATATAGATGAAGAAGGTGAAGAAAAGACTTTAATTGCCTATCCTACAGGAGATGTTGATTATCTCTATTTACAAATTTACAAACGCTATGATGAAGAAGTTATTATCGATGCTGTATTAAATAGAAAACAATTCATTGGTGAGGTAAAGCAAAAGTTGGCTAGCTTTATAAAAACTGAATACAATAGAGAATACTGGGTTTTTTATGAATATGAAGATGAAAACATTGATTTGCTCAAATTAAATTTACATATTGATTAATTGTTAAGGTATGCTTTTTATGTATAGCGATAAATGTCACTTTATTCTATACAAATTCCTATAGATAACTTAGCCAGAAATACTCCAGTAATTATTCTATTGTTACTCAATATTAATTTGATATAGATGTATAGGAATTTTCATTTTCTGTAAGCAAGTTCAGGGTGGCATGGACAAACTGGTTTGTCCGTGCTTGTTTCAATATTGGAGTGGATAGGGAATATCATACACTGACAAACAAAGTTTGTCAGTGCCACCCTGGCTAAATGATACCTTGATATGTAAGCTATTGTATACCGTAATTCTATTGAATTTATCTATAGGACTCTATCGAATTGAAAAAGTTACTGAAAAATTAATTTTAGTTTTAAAGTGTGACAGGATGGAAGAGAATTGGGTTGGATCGGACCTTTTTGAAGTAACACTAGAACAAGGATTCTTTTCAGATGCGGGACTCTTATGATTTAGAAAACAAAACTTGTTAGTTTGCATTAAAATTTGTAGTATTAAGATGCTAATACATTCTCTGTAAGGGCAAATGGGAGAAATTGAATCGGCCTTACATGGACTTACATTATCCATGGAAAATATATTTTCTTTCGGGCGCCTACAATAACTTTATTGAGTCTTTCTTTATGAACACATCTTTAACACGTGAAGAAATGCGGGAGTTAGACCGGAAGGCCATTGAGGAATATAAGATTCCCGGCATTATCCTCATGGAAAATGCCGGGCGGAATGTGGCTGAAGAGGTTATGAAGATGATCGATAATCCGGAGAAGGTAAAGGTGGCTATTTTATGCGGGAAAGGGAATAACGGGGGAGACGGGTTTGTCGTTGCCCGGCATCTTCATAATTACCACATTCCTCTGAAAGTTTTTCTCCTTGCAAAGATTGCCGATATTTTAAAGGATGGAAATGCAGGCACAAATCTGCAAATACTCTTACGTATGAGAGTGCCTGTTCAAGAGATGATTGATAGCGCTGATAGAGATAATGCTGTGAAGGAACTGGATAGTTATACTATCCTGATTGATGCGTTGTTTGGAACGGGTCTTTCAGGGGAGGTACGGGAACCTTTTAAGACGTTTATTCACGGTATCAATAATCTCAATAAACCTACGGTATCTGTGGATATACCTTCCGGGATTGACTGCAATACGGGTAAGGTCTTGGGCGCTGCTATTAAGGCTGTAAAGACTGTGACCTTCGCGGCTGGTAAGAGGGGATTTTATCTGGGGGACGGGCCAAGCTATACCGGTGAAGTTATCGTAACAGATATTAGTATACCAGGGGAATTGATACCGTAAACAAAAGATTCCCCAGTCTGTCATTGCGAGGGTTTTTTCCGAAGCAATCTTTTCTGAACTATTCAAGGAATTGCTTCGGACACTACCCTCGTAATGACATTTTCAGAATCCTCTCCATTTCATACATTTACCTATTAGCCAAAGACTCAACTTTCTCCCTATTCTGTTCGGTTTCATCTCTCGGATACTATAACCGCAGTTACCCAAAATAATATGCAAAATTGGCGATAGGGGCGAATCTTATATTCGCACTCATTAAGAGAAAATATACAGGTTTGAATTTGCTTAAAAGGGTGGGCGAACACAAGGTTCGCCCCTACCCATACCACAAATGTAATACAACAGTATTTAGAACAATATTAACTTATCTGCTGACAAGCTCGCCTAACTGGATATGTTTACGAATTATATCATCGATATCCTCAAGATATTTACCTTCCGGGGGATAACACTTGATACCATGTATGTTCACATCGAGGCCGTCGAGTTCTTCTGTTCTGGAAACTCTTATGCCAATGGTATGTTTCAACCCGAAGAATATGGCAAAACCCAGTCCGCCTGCCCAGACAATGACGGTGAGGAAGGCAATAAACTGGGCAAGGAATTGTTGCCCGGAACCTGTAATCAATCCGCTTACTTTGCCGTATGAGCCATCAGCGAATATGCCTACAGCAAGGAGCCCCCATAGTCCATTGGTTGCGTGGACAGATATGGCCCCAAGTGGGTCATCTACCTTAAACTTGTGTTCAACCAGCCAGGTAGTGCCACACATCAATAAACCGCCAATGAGCCCAATGATAACAGCAGACCAGGGAGCAACATATGCACATGGTCCTGAAATTGCCACAAAACCTGCCAGGGCACCGTTGCAAGCCTCGGCTACATTGGCTTTTTTTGTCTTTATATATAAATATAAGATGACGATAACAGCACCTGAAACGCCAGCAAGGAAGGTGTTGGATGCAATGATTGAAGATCTTAAGTCTGATATGGCGAGTGTGCTTCCGGCATCATAAGCGAGCCATCCAAAGGCAAGGATAATCGTCCCAAGGATTACATATGCAATATTATGCCCTGGTAAGGCGTTAGCAGAACCATCCACATTAAATCTGCCGATTCTTGGACCCAGAGCCCATGCGCCCATAAAGGCACATATTCCACCTGATGCATGAACCACCCCGGAACCTGCAAAATCCTTAACTCCGACTCCAAATGGTAATTTTGCCAGCCAGCCTTCACCCCATATCCAATGGCCGTAAAATGAATAAATAAAGGTATACACCAGGAAACATGCAAGTAAATAAGCAGGGAATTTAATCCTTTCTGCTACAGCACCAGCTATAATGCTGCCAATAAAAGTTGCTACAACGGCCATAAAGATAAAGAGTAAAACGGTTTTTACATCGTACGTTTCTCCGAGAAGCATAAAACCGCTGTAACCAATAAAGGGATTGCCTTTATCAAGTCCGGGTCCAAGTTCAGAGCCGCCAAACATAAGCGCAAAACCAAAAAGCCAGAAAATAAATGCGCCTGCTGTTGTTGCCATGAAGCAATGTGTCATATAGCTGAGCATATTTTTAGAACTTACAAGACCACCTAATAAAACAAATCCTGCCTGCATAAACAGAATAAGGAAAGCCGTCATGAGTATCCAGACAAAATTTCCTGAGATATTCAACCCTTCGAGGCTGTGAGAGAACGTCAATGCGCCGTTGGGATCGCCTGCCTGTGCGCTTTTCCATGTACAAAACAAAATCATGGGAATGCTGTATCCTATGAGCCTTCCGAGAGATTTTAATTTCATTCCTGATATACTGAGCACGAGAGCCTCCTTTTATGGTTGAGCATAGTTATTAACATCATGACTATCTTTTTGTAATTTTGAATAAGCTACGTTTTTATTTGCAATACCTTTTTCGGGAATCTCAACGACCTCATTGTTTTTTGTTTCCTCTTTGGATGATAATTTAACAACCCTTCCATTCGCAATGGCACGGTCTCCTGCCTCACCCGTGCGGATGCGGATTGCAGATTCTACATGCGATATGAATATTTTGCCATCTCCGTTTGCCCCTGTTTGCGCCCCGTCAATAATCATGTTAACAACCTGGTCTACATCCGCATCGTGAACCACGATCTCGAGTTTTAACTTTTGATGCAAATCAACCTTATATTGCCTGCCACGCCATATCTGGACTGCGCCCGCTTCACTTCCGTGTCCTCTGACCTCGCTTACCGTCATTCCGCTTTTTTCTATCTCCTGTAACGCCGCACTTATTGCCGGAAAACGTTCAGGGCGAATAACTGCCTCTATTTTCTTCATTTTCAATTTCCTCCACAAAATTTCTCTACCAATAAAAACTACGCATAAACATCAGTAATTTCCAACAGTTTTTCTTCAGATTGTTCATCAATTTTTAGTTCTTCTTTTGGTTGCATCCTTACCCATCTACCCTTTTCTGTTGCAATATCCTCTTGTACTACCTTTGACTTTAATCGTAACGCATATTCATGTTCTCCATTATTATTCCCATTTTTCTCATATAAAAGATTATCAATGGCGCCAGTTACCTCATCGACATCTTCATCTATCAAAATAACCTCAACCTTTGCATGTGATATTAAGTCGACGATATATTCCTCACCACGCCAGAAAACAGACCGGCTTGCGCCTTGCCGGTCATATCGTATATATGCCATTTTCAATACCGGATACCCCATTGACTTAAAATAATCTTTTACTGCATCTACTGCCCTGGGCTTCACCAATGCCGTTAATCTTTTCATTATCTGTGCCTTTCATGAAAAATGATTTTTAATTTTAGACTCATAACGGTTCTTCACGATTTTCAAAAAGCAATCAAAATACCATTGAGAATAAAAAATAAAAAAGCCGCATAAGAGCTTTCTAAGTGGTTTTAAGTTATGTATTTACTGATTTAGTAAGTGTATTTTAACAACGTATAGGAAAAATATATGCAAAGGGCATATATGCCCTAAAAATGATGTTGCTGAGATTGGAGAGATATAAGTTTATGGTATGAGATACTTTATAAAAATTAGGGCATGAAAGGAATTTTCGGGAATTTCTGCACTATTCTATGAACATTTCTTTTCTACGGGGTTATTTCAGTTATCTGAATATGGAGTTTACCTGATAGGGAGGTTTTCAGATAAACTTTAATCTTTAAAAAAATCTTTATTGATATTGTACTTCTTCATTTTTCTATAAAGGGTTTTTACATCGATTCCGGAAATCTTTGCAGAGGAATCAATTCGTCCTTTACATTGCTTTAATAGCCTGGTTATGTACTTATTTTCACAATGCGCCAGGAAATCCTCCAGGCTCATGCCTATAATTTGATTGTTATCTATATCCTCAAATCTTTCTCTTGTCTGTTTTTGATTAGACACGGGTAATTCTATCTCACTAATAATATGGTCTTTTGCCATTATTAAAGCGCGTTCTACCAGGTTCTCCAGTTCTCTTACATTACCTGGCCAACCGTAGGACATCATTATATTCAGGGCATTTTGTGAGATAGACTTAATCTCCTTTTTAAAAACCTTGTTATACTTCTCAATAAAGTGAGTTACGAGCAATGGGATATCCTCTCGTCTCTCTTTTAACGATGGCAATTGTATTGGAATAACATTTAGGCGGTAATATAAATCTTTTCTGAAACACCCTTCTTCTGATAGTTTGTTGAGATCCTTATTCGTGGCTGCAAGAACTCTTACATCAACTTTTATTGTCTGATTTCCGCCAATTCTTTCAAAAGACTTTTCCTGTAATAATCTGAGAAGTTTTGTTTGCATGGAAAGGGGCAGATTACCCATCTCGTCAAAAAAGACTGTTCCGGTATCTGCAAATTCAAATTTACCAACTCTTTGTTTTGTTGCCCCGGTGAAAGCGCCTTCCTCATGCCCGAAGAGTTCGCTTTCCAGTAAAGATTCAGGTAAGGCGCTACAATTGATGACTACAAAAGGGCAATTTTTCCTTTTACTGTTGTGGTGGATAGCGTGCGCTACCAGTTCCTTTCCCGTACCTGTTTCACCGGTAATCAAAACAGTAGCATCAGTATTTGCGACCTGAAGGATCAAATCGTAAACCCGCTGCATTGCGTATGATTTTCCTATGATATTGTCAAGACTGAATCTCTCCTCAAGTTCCTTTCGTAAGGTCTTGATTTCGGTAATTAAGTTTTGTCTTTCAAAGGCGCGTTGAATAACCAGCCGTATCTCTTCTGCAGAAACAGGTTTGGTAACATAGTCGTAAGCGCCCATTTTCATAGCCTCAACTGCAGTTCTAATACTTCCGTAAGCCGTCATCATAATCAAAGATACATCAGAAAATTCGAGTTTTAACTGCTTTAATAATTCAATCCCATCCATCTGAGGCATTTTAAGGTCAGCAATAACCAGGTCATACGATTCTCTTCGGTATAAATTCAACGCTTCCAATCCGTTCAAAGCTGTATTGACCTCATATCCTTCTTTATTCAAAAGGATCCTGATACTACCCAGAACATATTCATCGTCTTCTACCACTAATATCTTCTTTTTTCTGATCATCGATTAGCTACCTCGTTTAAAATAGGGCAAAAAGGTTGATTTCAGCCATTTTTTGAAATTATATTCTGTTCTAGAAAAAGTCATAAATAGTAATAATATAGTTATTTATAGAATAAATAGACAATTGGAATAATTATTGCACCTCTTTTTTATAGAGAATTTATTAAGGTAATTCATAATTTGCTAATTTGGATTAATATCCAAAAGGAGTGTCCTATGCAAAAGATAAAGGTCGTAGACCATGAACAACCGCTGTATTCAGAGCCTGACGTTATTACAGACAAAATTGTCGATAATAAGAGATATCAATATTGCCGGTTCTCCGTTCAGGATAATCTCTATAAGGAAATAAGCAGTATTGCGAAGCGGTGGAAACAGGGTGAAATATCACAAAAAACTGCTTACGAACTCTTAGAGATTGCATCACTTCCATACGAGCGATGGCTTTTTGATATTATTGTTGACCTGGCTAAAGAGACGAAACATCTCGAGTACATTGCCCACGATGATGAGCATAAGAAGGTAAAGGCAATTGCATTTCTACAACACGGCAATGAGAGATCGTATAATATCCAGTATAAATAAAAACCTGACTGAAT
Source organism: Candidatus Jettenia sp. AMX1 (assembly GCF_030263775.1). Lineage (NCBI taxonomy): Bacteria > Pseudomonadati > Planctomycetota > Candidatus Brocadiia > Candidatus Brocadiales > Candidatus Brocadiaceae > Candidatus Jettenia > Candidatus Jettenia sp. AMX1. The sequence continues at coordinate 168,158 of NZ_SZPP01000015.1, read as the reverse complement.
AAGTCGGAAAATATGGCAAAGACGTTTAGAGTTTAGAGTTGACAAAAAATTCTAAACTCTAAACCTTTCTCTTCTTTTCTTCATTAATTCTGAAGAATTTATCTATAAATCCTCTCAGGGGAAAGCTAAAGAGGCAAAGTAATTTGAATCGTTGTTCCCATGTTAAGTTTACTTTTAACATCGATCCTGCCTGCATGTTCGGTAATGATATTATAGCATATCCATAAACCCAATCCTGAACCGGTTCCTTTTTTTGTACTAAAAAAAGGCTCAAAGATTTTTGGCAGGTCTTTATCCGGTATTCCATAGCCGTTATCGGTAAATCTGATCAACAGGTGTTCGTTTTCCATCTGGGTAACAATATTGATAACTCCGCCATATGGCATTGCATCGATGGCGTTAAGTATAAGATTCGTAAACACCTGTTCTAATTGATTAGGGTGGCACCTTATCTGAGGAAGGTTATTGTCCAAAAATTGATTTACCGTTATCGTATTTTGAGTAAGCTTTCTTTGCAATAAACTTACAATATTTTGAATGTGATGGTTAATATTATGGTCTCCCTTTTCTTCCAGGATATTCAGATTAGATTCTAACAAACGTCTTACAATGCCTGCTATTCTATGAATACCTTCCATTACAAGTTCAACATACTTTCTTTCTTCTTCATCTTTAGACATATTCTCCAGAAGTAACTGTAAGTAATTCGTGATCCCTTCCAGTGGGTTATTGATTTCGTGAGCAACACTTGCAACAACCCTTCCCAGTGAGGCTAACTTTTCTGCCGCTACAAGCTGTACCTCCAGCTTTCTTTTGGCAGTTATGTCTCTGTAGACAGACCTGATGGCAATAATTCTACCGCTATTATCACAGATATGATTATCGTTCAGACTTACATCGATGATACTTCCGTCCTTTTTTACCATCTGCAACTCTAACCCTTTTGCGAGTTGTCCACTAAAACGTTTTGGTAATAATTCTTCCATGATCCTTCGTGTCTTTTCTGTTTGAAATTCAAAGATATGCCTTCCAATGAGTTCTTCTTTTTTATATCCAAGAATCGCTGCGCCTGTTTGATTACAGTTAATGATACTGCCATTTTCATCATTCGTTATGTAAATATCCGGGGCATTATCATACAGATCTCTGTATCTTTCCTCCGATTCTTTTGTTTTTGCAAATAACCGCGTATTTTCTATTGCGATGGCTAATTGCATGGCAATCTGCTCTAGTATGGTGAAATGTTTTTCCGAGAAGTTGTTTACCCTTTTACTTCCAAAATTAATTGTTCCGACAATGGCACCTTTGTACTCAAGGGGAAAACCCAGTCTGGATTTTATTCCCTCTCTCATTAACGTTTGATCCGACCAAAAGGCGCTTTTTGAAGTATCTCTCACAATAAATGGCTTACCGGTAAACGTTACCCGTTCTAACAGACTACCTTCTTTCGGGAACCAGTCACCTTCGCTGATTGCCGTATAATCATATGGCGTATCAACTGCCAAAACTTCAAACCTTTGTGTTTTTTCATCAAGCAGGGCAATACTAATCCGGTCAAAATCAATAATGCGCTTAAGTTCGTTACTTATGGCTTTAAACATTTCAGGCATGAGACCCGATGTAATAATTTTGTTGATATTGTAGATAATCTCCTTCTGATGCTCCATTTGCCACATCTTGGTAATATCCTGTATCAATTCGAGCACCTGGACGATATTTCCCTGAGCGTCCTTTATTGGCGAACTGATAAAATGGTAGTATTTCTTCTCATTATCTTTGCCAATCACCAGCCTTTTTGTTTCTTGTATTTTACCGGTTTTGAATACACGGCTTGCTGTACAATCTTCAGGAGGCACTTCGCCACAACCGAAGATGCTGTGACAATTCGGTACGATAAAACTGTTTATCTTACCAAACCGGTCTTCAAAGGGTTTATTCGCCCATGCTATTTTCATATTGTTATCTATAAGGCAGAGATAAGCGCCAATCTCGGTTACTATCAATTCCAGTTTCTTCTCTTCCCTTTCTAATTCCAAACGCGTTTTTTCAAGATCGCTCAGCATATACAAAGTGGCCTCTCTGAAGTCAGATAATTCACTGATAAGTTTTTTTATCTGCCTCATATCACGGGCAACGCCGACAATTCCCAGTATCTCTCCTTCATGATTCCGCATAATACGTCCGCAAAAATGCATAGGTATATCTTCGTTATTGCGATTGCGGTAAGTAATATCGTAATCTTTAAATACATCCTCATTCGAAATAGCATCCCACCTCCTGTTTACAATAGGATTGCCTTTATCAGGTAAAATGATACTTACCTCTTTGCCGATTAAATCTTTTTCCTCATACCCTAAGAGCTTCAGCGTTGATTTATTAACGGTTTTTATCTTATTATTTTTATCTACTACAATTAAGGTGTCGATCATACTCTCAATGATATTATCTACGTAAGCTTTCGATACCGTAGTCTTCTGCAGGTCTTCGGTCATTTTATTTATGGAGGTAACGAGCATTCCAATCTCGTCCCTTGAATTCATATGTATTCTTTTCGCGAGGTCGCCGCTGGCAATGGCGTTCATGGTGTGGGATATCTTTGCTATTGGGCGTGTAATTAATTTTCTGATCAGCAGAAAGGTAACAGAAATAACAATTCCAATAGAACACGATGCGATACCGATGAGTATTATGATATTTGTCTTTAAACTGGCATAAATAGGCTCCAAAGGAGCGATGATACTTATAGCGCCCCTCAAATCTCCTATTTTGTATCCTTCCTTTTTATGTCCGGAAATATCCAGTTCTCCCGAGGGTTCGCCGTGACACTGGAGACATTCTTCTTCGATATAAAGAGGATCGATATAACGCAATATTTTCTTATTATTTGCGTCTAATGATTCGCGGGAAAATGCATCTTGTGGCTTTTGTTTTTCCATCGTTTTCAGGTATTTCAGGCTTATTTGCCGAATGATATAAGGGGTGCTCTTGCTGATGCGATGAGAGATCTCACTGCCGGCTTTTGCCGGATTCAGACCTTTAAAAACCTTATTGCCACTTATGGGATCAGTGTTGATAATATCCTGAACACTTGCCAGATATTTGCGGGTAATCTCTACTTCCTTCACGAGGATTTTTGCCTGTTTTTTAATCTCTTCCTTTAATAAATAGCGTTGCCTTTGAATAATCCACGTAAAGCTGATTCCCAGGATGAGCGCCAGAGTAATACTTATGGATAAGACACATTTAGTACCGAGTTTCATACTACTCCATCGCTATGAGCGCTCTTTCTGTTTTAATGTCTTCAGTTCTTCTTCCATCTTTTTCATCTTGAGTTCTCTTCCGATAGCAACTTTGGCAAAATTTTCTAATTGCTCTACTTTTTTCTTCAGTTCGTCCCGCGATGCTTCTAATTCGTATGTTCGATTCTTTACATCCTCTTCGAGATGTTCCTTTATATGCTCAAGTTCTCTTGTTCTTTCTTTTATTTTGTCCTGTAATGCAGCATTCAGGTCCTGGACTTTCGAGATTTTTACAAAGTCAAGCCATGAAGTAACGTCTGCATACTCACTGATGTTCAGCCCTTTTACCTCTTCTTCCTTACTGATCCGGATGCCAACAAATTTTTTTAGACACCAGAAAAGTAAAAGACCCATCGAAAAGGCCCAGACAAATCCCGCGATAATCCCTAAACATTGAACACCTGCCTGCAGAAGCCGGTTAGAATTTGTTATAGAGAATGCGGATGCGGGTGTAAACAGGCTTACGGCTAACGTACCCCAGGCGCCGCAAAAACCATGGACGGAAACAGCGCCTACAGGATCATCCACCTTTAACACCCTCTCAACAAAATCCTTTGCTAATATTGCAATAATTCCTGCGCAGAATCCCACAACGCATGCATAGAGAGAGCTCACCCTGCTTGATCCGGCGGCAATGGCAACTAATCCGCCCATGATTCCCAGGAGTATCTCTGCCGCATCTAATCTCTTGTTTTTCAGTCTTCCAAAAGCGACAGCGCAAACACCTGCAACTGCGCCTGCAAGGGTTGTGTTGATGATTACTAACCCGATACTGGTATCTACCTGTAAAATAGCCCCGCCGTTAAATCCAAACCAGCCAAACCAGAGGAAAAATGTGCCTATGGTAGCCAGAGGCAGATTGTGTCCGTACATCCTGTTTGCGGTGCCGTCCGGATTAAATTTTCCCATCCTTGGCCCCAGCATAATGGCTCCGGACAATGCTACCCATCCGCTTATAGAGTGAACTACGGTAGAGCCTGCAAAGTCGATAAATCCCAACTTCCCAAGCCAGCCAAATTGGTTGTGGTGAAATAAATGCCCCCATGCCCAGTGACCAAAAACAGGATAAATGAAGCTTACTACAAAAATGGTGGTACAGACATGCGTCGAAAGTTTCGCCCTTTCTGAGAAGGCGCCGGATGTAATAATAGCTGCAGTACTTGCAAATACCAGTTGGAAGAATACAAAGGCATATCCCAGAGAAGTCAGGTGGGTATCGATACCGAAAAATAAAAAATTATTTGTTCCTAAATACCCTTTATAACTTGCACCAAACATTATTCCAAAACCGAGTAAAAAGTACATTATGGCGCTTACGAGAAAGTCCAATATGTTCTTTACTGCAACGCTTATTGCATTTTTAGCCTGCACAGAGCCAGCCTCGAAGGCAGTAAACCCGACTTGCATGAAAAAGACCATGCTGGCAGAAACAATAAGCCAGATAAAATTCAGTTTTTTCTGAAATAACTGCAAAGGTGTTTCTGCATACACAGCATAAGAAGGGTAAAAGATTATGGTTAACACACTGATACCTGAAAGAGTAGCTAAAATCAGCCTGCTACTCCTGTAGTAGCTTTGTTTCCTGAGCATTTTTACTCCTTTTTCACTCCTTGTAAACAACATGAGGTTGTAATCACAAATTCCCCCGGTTCACCGTCCACGTACCGTTTTATTTCATCAGATAAGGACATAGTCCGTTTGCCTCTGTGCGTGGTAGGAACTCCGCACGAGTGGTCCTGATTCCACATAGGTAAATCCCATACAGATACCTTCCCGTTTCAATATTTCAAATTCTTCCGGGGTATAATAGCGCTGAATTGGCAAAGCATTTCTCGCTGGACTTAAATACTGTCCTAAGGTGAGGAGATCGCAACCGGCATTTCTTATGCCCTGCATAACCTCGATTATTTCGTTCCATTCTTCACCCAAACCTAACATCAATCCTGATTTTGTTATCAGGAACGGGTTTTTTTCATGCACATGTTTCAATAACTTCAGGGAACGTGCATAATCTGCCACAGGTCTTACTTTTGAATAAAGACGAGGCACAGTTTCTATATTATGATTTATTATATCAGGTCTTGCATGAATTACTGTCTCCAGCGCCTTTAAAGACCCTCCAAAATCGGGTATTAAAACCTCAACTTTACAATTTTCAATATACTTCCGGATATGGTAAATAGTTTCTGCATAAACCGATGCGCCACCGTCAGAAAGATCGTCTCTTGTCACAGAAGTAACCACCACATAGGCTAGCCCCATTTCCTTAACAGCCTCTGCAATCCGGTGAGGTTCGCCTTTATCTATTCTCGCGGGATCCCCTTTCTTTACAGCACAAAATTCACACCGTCTGGTACAGGTATTGCCAAGGATTAAAAACGTTGCAGTTCGCTGTTCAAAACATTCACCGATATTTGGACATAGGGCTTGTTCACAAACCGTATGGAGCTGTTTTTCCCGTAAAATACCTTTTATGTCATGAAAATTTTTACCGGCAGATAATTTTGTTTTTAGCCAATGTGGACGCATGGGTATTGGTAACTTTGTAGAGAAGTAAGTATTGTAGTATTATGGAATTATAATAATTATGATTGCCAGATTATACGGCGATAAGCATCGGTAATCAAGTGTTATCTTGTATCATTTCTGTACCGGGGAATCTTATAAACTACCGTGAGAGAAGTTGCTCAAGATAAGGAGCAACAACATTTTTACCTGAGTAGTTACTATAGTTCTATGCTTTTTTGCAGCAGATTGATATAATGCGCTGCAATTGTCTTTTCTCTTATCTCATAACAATATATTTTCACTATTTTATACATTCAATGCTACTCAGGAGATTGAAAATTTATGAAACTTGCAGAAAATCTTGTAACCATTCGTCTAAAATTAAAAAATGTTCCAGGTACACTGGGCAGGGCGCTCAGCACCATTGGTAAATTAGGTGGAAGTATGGGTAATATCCAGATCATTAAAGTGAATAGGGAATTTAAGATTAGAGATTTAGCCGTGTACGTTACTACAGATAAACAGGTTAAAGAAATTGCAAATGCCCTTTCTGCTATAGGAAAAGAATACATAGAAATAATCAGCATGAAAGATAAGGTCTTCGAACTTCATGAAAAAGGAAAAATTTTCCTCAGCAACCGTATTAATATTACTACCTTCGAGGACCTTTCAAGGGTATATACACCCGGCGTAGCAAAGGTATGTAAAGCCATTCAGAAAAGGCCTGAACTAGCCAGAGAGTATACTATTATTAAAAATACCGTTGCTGTTATAACCGATGGTACGGCGGTCCTTGGGTTAGGTGATATTGGTCCTGTGGCAGGGATGCCCGTCATGGAAGGCAAGGCCATGTTATTCAAAACATTCGGGAATATAGACGCATTTCCCATTCTTCTCAACACAAAAGATGCAGGTGAAATAGTGAAAACGATTGTAAATATTGCCCCTACTTTTGGGGGCATTAATCTGGAAGATATCTCGGCTCCGCGCTGTTTTGAAATCGAAAAGAGATTACAGGCAGAATTAGCTATTCCTGTATTTCACGATGATCAGCATGGCACTGCGGTGGTTTGCCTCGCAGGTCTTATCAATGCGCTAAAAGTAGTTAAAAAAGAAATGGAAGGCATTTCTATTGTTATCAGCGGCGCTGGCGCCGCTGGAACATCTATTGCCAGAATACTTCTCAGGGCCGGGGCAAGAAATATCGTAGTATGCGATACTGCAGGGTCTATCTACAAAGGCAGAAAAGTCCATATGAATCCCGACAAGGAAGCTTTGGCAGAAATCACAAATCCAAAGAGAGAAAAAGGGACTCTGGCCGATGTTATGAAAGGCAAAGATGTCTTTATTGGCGTTTCCGGCCCCAATATTATCCATAAGGATTTCGTAAAAACCATGAATGAAAATTCTATCGTATTTGCTATGGCAAACCCTGATCCTGAAATTGAGCCGGATTCAATTGAGGGCATTGCAAGAATTATTGCCACAGGCCGGTCGGATTATCAGAATCAAATTAATAATGTACTCTGTTTTCCCGGTATTTTCAGAGGGGCGCTGGATAGCGGGGCAACAACAATTAACGACGAGATGAAGATGGCAGCGGCTTACGCTATTGCTTGTGGTATTGAAGAAGAGCACCTATCAGAGGATTACATTATACCAGGGGTATTTAACGAGAATGTTCATAGAGATGTAGCGCGGGCAGTTGCCGATGCTGCAAGAAAAAGTGGTGTGGCTACTCGGGAAGTTTTGTAATATGATGTATTCCTTACGGCAGAAACGAAGAAATATTTTGCAATTAAAAGTATGAAATATATAATAATAGAAATATATCTTTTAACATTTTCTCCGAAACAGAAACTCTGTGGGGACGTAGCTCAGTCCGGGAGAGCGTCTCGTTCGCAACGAGAAGGTCGGGGGTTCGATTCCCCTCGTCTCCATTTTTTAAGTTTTTACCTATAACTCCTTATGATTTTTTCCACCCCTAAAAAACCGTCCCCGATGTGTCCCCGGAACGTCACCAAATCAAACGAAAATACTTTCAAATGTGATGAATGAGAATAATAAAGGCTCATAGTGTAATATACAAAAACCTGAAAAGACTTATTATAGTATCCAATAAATGAAACCGGACAGAATAGGGAGAAAGCTGAGTCTTTGGCTAATGGGTAAGTGTATGAAATGGAGAGGATTCTGAAAATGTCATTACGAGGGTAGTGTCCGAAGCAATCCTTTGAATAGTTCAGAAGAGATTGCTTCGGAAAAGACCCTCGCAATGACAGACTGGGGAATCTTTCTGTAGTTGATGATATGTTCGGTTTCATTATTCGGATACTATGTTTGCGCTAAAGAGGAAGTTCTTATTGGAAATTTACCCACACAGAACTTAGAAGACCCTTAATTGAAATAGATTTTTTAGATACGGGAAAGTCCCCCTTAACAAAGGGGGATTCAGGGGGTTGTTTTCCTTGACAAGGGGTGTTAAAAATATCATATGAGGATTTACTATAATTCAAAATTAAAAATCCTTTCCAGAGAACTCAGAAAAAAGAGTACTTTGTCAGAGGTCTTACTCTGGAATATATTAAAAGGCAAGAAAATAAAAGGGTATCAGTTCATGCGGCAAAAGCCCATTGGCGACTATATCGTTGATTTCTTTTGTAATAAGCTAAAATTGGTAATTGAAATTGATGGTATTAGCCATAATGAAAAATCTGCGAGCGATCAAATAAGACAACAGAAGTTAGAATCATTAGGTTTATCGGTGTTACGGTTTTATGAATGGGATGTTAAAAAAGATATACACGCTGTAGTGCGGGTAATTGAAAACTGGATAGAAGAATTTGAAAGGAAAGATACAACTACAAAAAACACAACCCCCTGAATCCTCCTTTATTAAGGGGGACTTTGTGGGTTATGCAGAAAAGGATGGGATATTACCATCGAGGTTACTATTAACGGAGTACGTGATATCATATGAGGTGTTATCCCATTGCCAAGACAATATTTTGATAATAAAATTACAGATTATCATTGAAAGAAGATAAGAAGAGAATATGATTGATTTAATGGGAAAACCAGCACATCCGGGAATTTGAAACATCTCCGGAACTTTGGATAAATCTCCAGAATCAATACAAGAGAAATAAACTATGCGAATTGCTATTACCGGTTTAACAGGATTTTTGGGCTATTATGTAGCAAAAAGGCTTTTTGAAAGGGATGTTCAGATCCAGGCCATGATAAGAAACGACAGCAAAACCTTGCATCTGTCGGATTATCAAAAAAAAATTACCTTTGTAAGAGGAGATCTTACTGATAAAGAAACTGTGGGGAAATTTGTCCAGGGCGCCGATGTTGTTATCCATATGGCGTATGAGCGAAAGGGCGCTACCTTTCAGGAGGCGGCCAATAAGGATCTGAAAAGATTCGTAGAGGCAAATCTTTTCGGTAGCATAGAATTGTTAGAGGCATCGAAGCAAGCCCATATCAGGCAATTCATCTTTATCAGCTCCTGCGCAGTGTATGGGCACATCTTTCCTCATATCAAGCTGGATGAATTCCATCCCCTGATACCCGATTCAAACTACGGCGCTTATAAGGCATCGATAGAGGCATTTTGTCATGCATACTTCACAACAAAAGCCTTTGATACAACGATTTTCCGTCCTGTAGGCATTTACGGTATCAATCCGCACCTGGCTCACTCTGCCTGGTACCATATCGTAAAAGATATTAAGCACGGGTGTAATATAGAGGTTTCCGGCGGCGGAAAGATAGTTTGTGCGGAGAATGTAGCACAGGCTATAGATTTGGCAATTGACAACAAAGAGACCTCAGGAAAGATTTATAACCTGGTCGACTTCTACGCAGATAACATGAGCATAGCCCGTATTGCAAAAGAACTCTGTGCCTCCAACTCCCATATCAGCGGCACACCTAAGCAGCCTGTCAATACAATTGATAACACTCAATCCAGGATGTTAGGTGTGCGCTATACAGGAATTGAGGGTTTAAGGCGATATATTCAAGAATTACTACGTTGTATGTAACTATAAAAGCATAATGGAGGGGGAAAACCTTGTGTTCGTCCCGCGATTTACCCCGTATGCAGTCTCTTAAAGACCTGATTGTAGAAAAAATACAGAAAAAAGGGAAGATTCCCTTTGCCGAATTTATGCAAACAGTGTTATATCATCCGCACTATGGCTATTATAACGCAGAGAAGGAGCGGATAGGAAAATTTGGGGATTATTATACAAGCCCTACGATCCACAGAATATTTGGGGAACTTATTGCAAAGCAATTGGAAGAGATGTGGAAGATAATGGGAGAAGGGATATTCAGCGTTGTTGAGATAGGCGCCAATAGAGGCTGGCTATGTTATGATATTGTGCAATGTATAAGAAAGGAATATCCGGAATTTTACCGGTATCTCCGCTATACCATCATTGAAACCAACCCTTATGCAAAGGAAAGACAAAGAGCACTTTTGGACTCTATTGAATCGACAGATAAAAAGATTTCGTGGCATACCCGCGCCAAAGATGGATTCTCATTCGGCAAGATTCAAGGATGTTTCTTATCGAATGAATTTATTGATGCGCTACCCGTTCACCGGCTCAGGGTAAAAAATAAGACTTTAAAAGAAATTTATGTGGGTTATAATGGTCTGGAGTTTTTCGAAATAGAAGATGAAGTATCCATACATGCATTAGAAAGTCATCTTGAAACGCTTCCATTAGCCGGAGAAGAAGGGCGCATATACGAAGTAAATTTAGATGCCGCTGAATGGTTAAGGCATATTTCTGAAAGACTGAGAAAAGGGTTTGTCATAACTATTGATTATGGAGATACTATTGATGGAATATACCGGGAAGGCGCTATGGACGGAACCCTGCGATGCTTTTATAAGCATACCGTAAATAAAAATTACTACGACCAGCCTGGTGAACAAGATATTACAGCGCATGTTGATTTTACCAGCCTGATGAATATGGGTAAATCTTTTGGATTGGAGGTTACCGGTTTTACAAAACAATCTCATTATTTAATTGCCTTAGGTATTTTGGAGAGATTAGCTGCTATGGGCAATGATTTTGAAACATTACTGAAGGTAAAAAATCTTTTCCATCCGGAAGGAATGGGAGAGATATTCAAGATACTAATCCAGCATAAGAATATTGAAAATCCTCAACTTATGGGTTTAAGACCTTTATGCTCATTACCTATAGTCAACACTAAAACGAAGGTAACGTAAGGCAAGGCTTTCGCTACCGTATCTATTACTACAGAAAGGAGTTCGCATGAAGATAAGTTACACATCAGAGCCTTCTTCTATGATGGAAATACTGATGGAGGCAATCAAAAGGGAGCAGGAATCTTACGATTATTACTATCGGGCTGCATTACAAGCAGCAAAGCCTGCTACCCGTAAGCTGTTGCTGAATTTAGCAGATTGGGAAAAAGGACATATCGAAGAACTTACGAACCATGTGATGGAACTTAAGGCCCAAATGGAGATTGACCGGGCTATGACCGGTGGTTTGTAAAACTCACAGGTGTTAAGAAGCGTATCATTGCGGGAAGCAAAGCGAAGAAATAATCCTTAAATTCGCGCTTATCCGTGTAAATTCGTGGCTAAGTGGCTAATATATTAAAGATGGAGAAAACGATGGATATTAAGCGAGAAGATCTCGTACAGCTATACTATTATCTGAGATTGACCCGAAGGCTGGAAGAACGGTTTACATCGCTCTATCATCAGGGAAAGATACTGGGAGGCGCATGGACAAGTAATGGTACAGAGGCTGTTTCTGTCGGGTACGGCTATGCCCTTAAGAGAGACGATATAGCAGCTCCTTATTTCAGGGATATGGGAGTTTTCCTGGTCAGAGGTATTACCCCAAAGCGCCTTATGGCTCAATATCTCGGGCGAAAGACCGGTGTTACTGGTGGTAAGGAAGGGAATGTTCATGTTGGGGATTTGAATTTTGGTGTTATTGGATTCCCCAGTCATCTGGCGGATAATTATCCTGTAGGAGCAGGTGTTGCTCTCGCCTTTAAGATACGGGGCGAAAAAAGGGTTGTTGCCGCATGCACCGGGGATGGTGGAACGAGCCGTGGTGATTTTCATGAGGGGATGAATCTCGCATCGGTAAGGAAATTACCGATTGTGTTTATCTGTAACAATAACCAATATGCCTACTCGACGCCATTGCAGTTACAAATGGCCATTAAAAATATTGCGGACCGCTCCCTTGCTTATAATATCCCCGGTAAAATTGTAGACGGAAACAATGTGATAGCCGTTTATACTGCGGCAAAGGAAGCCTACGAGGTCGCAAGAGATGGCGGCGGCCCTACCTTTATAGAATGCAAGACCATGAGGATGCACGGTCATTCAGAACATGACAGCGCTAAATATGTGCCGCGGGAATTATTGGAAGAGTGGAAGAAGAAAGACCCGATTTTGCATATGGAAAACTATTTGCTGGAAGGTAGTATATCTACAAGAGAGGAACTGGAAGACATCGACACACGGGTAAAAAAAGAGGTTGACGAGGCTGAGGCATTTGCGGAGGAAAGTCCATATCCTGATCCGGAAGACTGCCTGAAGGGTGTTTATGCAACACCTCTCTAGAAGAAAGGTAAGTATAGTAATCTCAAAACAAAATGTCACAGAGTAGAGTAAAATTTCCCAGAAAGTACAGATCAGTTTTTCCTCATCCCAAAGAAACGGCGTGATAGAGTATCAAGGTATTTTTGTCTCATAATCCCGAAGGGATGGTATGATTATAGCAAAAAGCAGAAGAAATAATTATTTCTTCAGGGTTGTTGATTTTGGGGTTATTCATTATCTATAATCATGACAGCCCTTCGGGCTTGAAATAGAGATCATCTTCATTGTATCTGTTATCACTTCTGAATTATAGGGTATTTTTGTACTATCATGATCTCAAAAATAAAGCGACATTTTCTTTTAACATTACTTATAGTTCATGAAAAAGAAAAGGAAAAGTATGAAAGAGATTACCTATCTTGAAGCAATTAAACAGGCAATGGACGAAGAAATGACAAGAGATCCAGGCGTGTTTATTTTGGGTGAAGATGTTGGGATTTTTGGCGGCGCTTTCCGTGCGACTGAAGGATTTTTGGAAAAGTACGGAACATGGCGGGTTATTGACACTCCATTATCTGAATCCGGCTTTACCGGCGCTGCAATTGGTGCGGCGCTCGCTGGTATGCGGCCAATAGTGGAAATGCAGTTTGCAGATTTTATCACATGTTCCTTTGACCAGTTGGTAACGGTGGCGGCAAAGAACCATTACCGATGGGGAGCGGCGACTCCGATTGTCGTGCGGGCGCCGTGCGGGGGGAATATTCATGGCGGACCATTCCACTCCCAGTGTATTGAAGGATACTTCTTTAATGTGCCCGGATTAAAAATCGTTTTTCCTTCCACGGTATATGATGCGAAAGGTTTATTAAAGGCGGCGATTCGCGATAATGATCCTGTTATTTATTGTGAACATAAATACCTCTATAGACGTATCAAAGATTCCATTCCCGAAGAAGATTACGTTGTGCCGATAGGGAGGGCCAGGGTTGCTCTGGAAGGAAATGATGTATCGGTTATTACCTATGGAGCAATGGTATATACTGCCCTGGAGGCTGCGCAAAAATTAAAGGAACAGGGTTGTTCGGTTGAAGTTATCGATCTGAGGACTCTTCTGCCTTTAGACAACAAATCTCTGTTCGATACCGTAAAAAAAACAAACAAGGTTGTTGTGTTACATGAACAAACGAAGACGGGCGGTGTAGGCGCCGAAGTCTCCGCCTTAATCAATGAGTACTGTTTTGATTATCTCGATGGCCCTATTATCCGCATTGCTGCCCCTGATACCCCTGTACCCTATAGCCCGCCATTGGAAGAAGCCTTTATTCCGCAGGTAAAGGATGTCGTTTCTGCGGTAGAGAAACTCATGCGATATTAATAAGCATTCGTAAGAGGAGGTTAAGAATATGCCTATTGACGTGATTATGCCACAGATGGGTGAAAGCGTAGCTGAAGGAACTATTCTCAAATGGCTTGTACAAGAAGGGGACCGTGTTGAGAAGGAACAACCTATCGTTGAAATAAGTACCGATAAGATTGATACCGAAGTGCCTGCATCCGTTACCGGTGTTATAAAGAAAATTCTGTATCCTGAAGGAAAGACAGTGCCGGTACAGACAGTAATTGCTTACCTTGAGGCTGTTGAACAAACAGAAGACGCAGATATACCAGAAGAAAAGCTCAAGGCAGCAAAGGCGGTTGAAAAAGCAAAGGTACCGGAAGAAATTGAAAAAGCAGAAGAGAAAGAAAGAAGATACTCGCCCCTGGTGCGGAAATTAGCTCAGGAATATGCTATTAATCTGGAAGAAGTAAAGGGTACGGGTGAAGGAGGCCGTGTTACAAAAAAAGACGTTATGGATTATATGGCTTCAAAAGCCGTTACTTCTGCGCCTTCCCGAACAGAAGGCGAAACAAAGATTTTTGAGAGAGAAACGCTTATTCCTTTCAATCCCAAGCGAAAGATTACCGCCGGCAGGATGGTACAAAGCAAGCGGGCAGCAGCTCATGTAACAACCGTATTTGAGATTGATATGACATCTATTGAACGATATCGGGAATTGAACAAAGACGCCCTGAAAAGAGAGGAGATACATCTTACGTATCTGCCGTTCGTAACGCTTGCAACAGCACGCGCACTTAAAGAACATCCTCTCCTGAACTCCTCCTGGACAGATGAGGGTATCGTGCAGAAAAATTATTATAATATAGGAATAGCCGTATCTCTTGAGGATGGACTCATCGTTCCTGTAATACAAGATGCTGATAAAAAGGATCTGCTGCAATTAGCTCAGGAAATTCAGGATCTGGCTCAACGTTCGCGCACAAAGAGATTAAAACCCGAAGATGTACAGGGAGGGACTTTCACTATTACCAATTATGGTATTAACGGAAGTTTGTTTGGAACGCCTGTCATCGTACTGCCACAAGCGGCTATATTAGGTGTTGGATCTGTACTGAAAAGACCTGTTGTCATAGCGGATGCGATTGCAATTCGTTCCATGATGTATCTCAGCCTCTCATTCGATCACCGGATTATGGATGGAGCAAATGCCGATATGTTTCTTCGCAGAATAAAAAATATTTTAGAAGGATGGGAGGTTTCCCCTTATAAGAAGGAGATATCGTATGAAAAGACAAAATCTTCTCCTCCAGCTTGATATCATGGAATACGGTGAAGCCTGGGAGCTTCAAAAGTTGTTATTAGACGCCAGAATTTCTGATATAATAAAAGATTGTTTTCTCTTACTTCAGCACCCTCCTACTTTTACGTTTGGCCGCAGATATAAAGAAATTAATTTAATAGCAAATAAAAGGCAGTATGAGGATAAGGGTTTTACCGTCTATAAAACGGACCGGGGTGGCCTGGCTACTTATCACGGTCCAGGCCAGATAGTTGGTTATCCTATTATAAAAATGTGTACCTATACGAAAGACTACTATCAATACCTGAGAATGCTGGAAGAGGTGATGATAAGGACGCTATCAGACTTTGGCATCAGGGCGGAACGAAAAGAGGAATACACAGGAGTCTGGATAAACAAGGCAAAGATCGGATTTATTGGTGTCCGGATTGCACTTGGCTATACCATGCATGGATTCTCTCTTAATGTAAATAACGATGTATCGCCATTCAATTATATAACTCCTTGTGGAATTCAGGGAGTAACGACTACGTCTGTTCAGGAACTGTCCCGTACAAAAATATCTGTTTCTGATGTATATACGAGAATTGCCAGTCATTATTCAGAGGTATTTCAAATACAACTCCTGCCGGTTGAAATGGAACCAATATTCCAAAAGATTGGTTTTAAGAAAAAGAGGCTTCTTTGCAAAGGCGCAAACCTGAAGGTTTGTCCTGCGTAGTTGAAATTTCTAAATATTAAGTGAGGCACGGAAAAGCTATCCCTGCTTAAAGCCTGCAGGGCAAGGTTTGTTCATGTCACCCTTTAACATTTACAAGGATCATAATTTTATGATCAAATAAGAAGATATAAATATAAAAGACTGCAAAAATAAGATTCGTGAAAAGGGTATGAAAAAAGAGATCTTTGGCAGTATAAAGGATAAGGAAATAGCTCACATAACGTATGACCGATGGATGGGAGGTCCACGCGGGCCGGAAAGAATAACATTTAAGGATGGCAGCGCTGTAATATTTAAATGCGATATCCGACATTACTGGATGGCCGATAATCCCGATACACCAATTCGGGAAGCGATTGTTTATCAAATCGATAAGATAGTAGAACTTGGCCTGGTGCCTAAAACGATGGTGATCGATGACACCATCAATAAAACACGATACGATGGCTCAGTTCAGGAATGGATCCAGGATGCTAAAGATGGATATCAGGTAGAAAAATTTACCGAGGAACAGAGAAAAGATTTTCTACGGTTAAAGGTGTTTGATTTTGTAATCGGAAATAGCGACAGGCATTTAGGAAATATCTTATTTACAGAAGACGGTAAGATGCATGCTGTAGATAATAATGCCTGCCTTATTATCGATAAGCATGAGGATATTTTATCTTTTTCAGATTCAATAATACCCTTTTTTAGCAGAACTGTTGTTCATGATATGCCATATATTGTTGATCTCATAGAAAAGTTTTATGATAATAAAAACAAAATATTAGACCTCATAGATAAATATATCCATGACAATACAGAACTTGCTAAGCTTATGGTAGAGTCCAGGATTAATTATCTCTACAGGATGATAAAAAAATATAAACCATTCTCCAGAAAGTATAGAGAATGGCGAAAGGGGTTGGAGGAGGAAGTGAATGCTATCTTACAAAGGAATGTCTTACCGTAGAAACCGAAAAAACCGGCAGGACAATGCATAGTTTAAAACAATAAGGCAGATTGGCGCTCTAAGGGCCTATCCGAAAACTTCTTTTGAAACATATTTCTTTTGTGGCTTATAGGGTTTTCGGATAGGCTCTCAGTAATTTTCTCGGTTCTCTCTCTGCGGTAAACATATGAAGTGAAGGTAAAAAATATAAGGTATGAAAATACTGATAATATCCGATATACATGGTAATCTCAATGCATTAGAAGCGGTATGTAAAGAAGAAGCTGATTTAGTTTTTTGTCTGGGTGATATAGTAAATTATGGGCCATACCCCGGGGAATGTATTAAAAAAGTTCAGGACTTAACGGATACCATTGTTCGTGGAAATCATGATCATGCGGTAGGGAGGAATATGGATTGCGGGTGTTCTGTAAAATATCAGGAACTCAGTAATGCGGGAAAGGCCTTTACACGTGACATCTTAAACACATCCGAAAAAAACTTTCTTGGTAATTTACCCATAACACTGCATAGAGAAGCAGAAGGGAAGTTATTTTTATTAGTGCACGGCTCGCCCAGTGGCGATATTTATAAATACCTTAAACCCGATATTTCTGATGAGGAGTTAGAGGACAAGATAAAGGGTATTCATGCCGATGTTATTTTTATCGGTCATACGCATCTTCCGATGATACGGAGAATTAAGGATATAGTTATCGTGAATCCCGGCAGTGTGGGTCAACCCCGTGATGGTGTCCCTGAGGCATCATACGCGGTATGGGAAGATGGTCATATTGAGATAAAACGGGTGCAATACAATATTGAGGCAACTATTCGCGGATTACAAGCAACAAATATGCCATATCAACAGATTGAAATACTTGCAGGGATTTTAAGAAAGGGCGGAATGTAGGGGCGAATCGGCGGGTTGTCCCCCTATGCATGTCTTATCCTTACCCACAAGTTAGGTAGGGAACGAAGATAGAAGCAAGGTAAACCACGAAGAACACGAAGAGAGAAGTGGCGTAGAGCAGCAAGATTTTGCATCTTTATTGAGATTTGGAATTCTCTTATTCTTCATGTACTTCGTGTTTTTTGTGGTATTTAAAGATGTGGGTAAGGACAAGATGCATGCGGGGGCAGGTTTAAAACCTGCCCCCTACGTACTATTTTTAATTATTGTATTACAATAAACTATTTGTCATAATGTAATTCAAGGTAAGATTTGTATGGAAAATTGTTTAGGGTAAGATAACAATGTCAAATGAAGCTGAAAAAGATACGAACCATCCATCAGAAAAAGTGGAAATTGTACAGCCATCCGAGGTGCTATTTGCAGAACAACAGGCAATTATCCAATCTCTAAAACAAGAATTAGAATCGGGTAAGAAAAGGATTTGTGAAACTCAGGAGGCTATGCGGAGACTTGCCGCTGATTTTGATAATTACCAAAAACGGGTAGTAAAAGAACGTCAGGATATTGAACGCACAGCTACTGCATCATTGATCAAAAAGCTATTGGATATTTACGAGAGCCTGGAAAAAGCGATTTGTTCGTCAAAAAATGCGGCAGGAAATGAAATTGTGGATGGGATTAAATTAATTTTTAAAGAATTTTCTCGCATCATGAAGTCAGAAGGTTTGGAACCTATACATTCTATAGGCATCCCTTTGGATGTTTATAAGCACGAGGTCTTCATGCGAAAGATTGATGATAATGTCCCTGAAGATACCGTTTTGGAAGAGATTCAAAAGGGTTATTTACTAAATAAATTTGTATTAAGAACTGCAAAAGTGGTAGTATCACAGAAATCAAAACAGGAAAATATTCAGAATCTGGAAAAGACAGAAGAGGAAAAAGGAGGTTAAGACATGGCAAAGATTATTGGTATAGATTTGGGGACAAGTAATTCTGCTGCAGCCGCGTTGATTGGTGGCAAACCCACCATAATTCCCAGTGCGGAAGGCTCAACCCTGGGGGGCAAAGCATTTCCTTCATATGTTGCATTTACAAAAGATGGTGAAAAACTTGTGGGTGAACCTGCAAGAAGGCAGGCTGTTAGCAACCCTGAAGGGACTATCTATGGAATTAAGAGAAAAATGGGCACCGATCATAAAGTCACCATTCGCGGTAAAACCTTCACTCCTCAGCAAATATCCGCGTTTATCTTGCAGAAGATAAAACAGG
The DNA here is from genome assembly GCF_030263775.1 of Candidatus Jettenia sp. AMX1. Lineage (NCBI taxonomy): Bacteria > Pseudomonadati > Planctomycetota > Candidatus Brocadiia > Candidatus Brocadiales > Candidatus Brocadiaceae > Candidatus Jettenia > Candidatus Jettenia sp. AMX1. The sequence continues at coordinate 149,247 of NZ_SZPP01000015.1, read as the reverse complement.
ATGCCGAAGCATTTCTTGGTGAACGGATTGAAAAGGCGGTAATTACCGTTCCTGCCTATTTTAATGATAATCAGAGGCAAGCTACCAAAGACGCGGGAACTATTGCCGGACTGGACGTAGTCCGTATTATTAATGAGCCTACAGCAGCAGCATTGGCCTATGGGCTTGATAAGGTTGAGAAATCCCAAAAAATCCTTGTGTTTGATTTTGGCGGTGGTACCCTGGATTGTACCGTTATGGACTTCGGGCAAGGTGTTTTTGAGGTAGTTTCAACAAGTGGCGATACCCAACTGGGTGGCACCGATATGGATAACACTATTGTTGAATATCTGGTGGATGAATTTAAGAAGGAATACGGTATTGACATTAAAAATGATAAGATGGCTATGCAACGGTTAAGAGAAGCTGCGGAAAAGGCGAAAATAGAGCTTTCGACAACCCTCACAACTGATATTAATCTTCCGTTCCTTACCGCCGATGCCTCCGGGCCGAAACACTTTACCCATACATTAACCAGGGCAAAGCTGGAACAACTTGTTTCTCCGATCGTCAGCCGATGCGCTCATTCAGTTGAACAGGCATTAAAAGATGCCAAGTTGACGCCAAATGACATCGACAAGGTTATTCTTGTTGGCGGCCCCACACGTATGCCGGTCGTACAGAGGTTTGTTGAAGATTATTTAGGGAAGAAAATCGAACGGGGAATTGATCCTATGGAATGTGTAGCCATGGGCGCAGCTATTCAGGCTGGTGTATTATCCGGAGAGGTTAAAGATCTTGTTCTTCTCGATGTAACGCCTCTCTCCCTTGGTATCGAAACCCTTGGTGGTGTGTTAACCCGTTTAATAGACAGAAACACAACCATTCCTACCAAGAAGAGCCAGGTTTTTACAACAGCGGAGGATAACCAGACGAGTGTGGAAATCCATGTACTTCAAGGCGAAAGGGCAATGGCCAGAGATAATGTGACACTGGGGAAGTTTCATCTTACCGGTATACCTCCTGCGCCACGGGGTGTTCCTCAGGTTGAAGTAAGTTTTGATATTGATGCAAATGGTATTATCAACGTTCATGCAAAGGATCTTGGCACAGGAAATGAACAAAAAATTACCATTACGGCTTCAACAAAGCTGAATAAAGAAGATATTGACCGCATGGTGAAACAGGCACAGGAATATGCAGACCAGGATAAACGGTCAAAAGAAAAGGCCGAAATAAAAAATAAGGCAGATAATCTTGCTTATAGTGCGGAAAAGACCTTAAAGGACATGGCAGGAAAGGTAGATGCTGCTCAGAAAGAAAAGGTCGAAGCTGCTATCCGGGATTTGAGAGAATCGGTAAAATCCGAAGATGAAACGGGTATGCAGCAAAAGATGGATGCCCTGACAAATGTGTTGCATGAAATTAGCGCGAAGATGTATCAGGAATCTGCAAAAAAAGGAGAACAGCAACCACCACCACCTCCTCCTCCCGGAAGTGAAGGGAAGAAAAAGGAAGGGAAGAAGGGTGAAGGTGGAGAGGAAGATATTATCGATGCTGATTATGAAGTAAAAGAATAACATAAAAATTGCAAAAGGACACAGATGAACGCAGATAAACACTGATTTTACAACAGCATATAAAAGCAATGTGAATCGCCTATGGGATGTGTTAAATAAAGTACCTGCATCATGTTTTATTGGTACTTATCTGTGTTAATCTGTGTCCAACTGCAGAATTTAACTATCATATTTCTATTTTTATTCTACGGTTTTTAATCCTGCCTACAATAACTCTTATTCAAATTACAGTTGCCTATATCCTGGATCTCCTTATCGGTGATCCTCAATGGGCTTATCATCCGATCCGATTGATCGGGAAGCTTATAGAAAGTGTTGAATGTATCTTACGAAGGTTATCCATCCCTGAACGGATTGCCGGGATATTTTTGACTACGATCATCGTAACAGTAACATATCTGACAACGTATGCAGTAATACGGGTATCGGGGCAATGGTATTACGTCTGTGAAATAATGACAGGAACTGTTGTTATTTATTTTGCAATTTCTATAAGAAGTCTGGCTGATGAAGCAAAAAAGGTAATGACATTTCTGAAAGAAAATGATTTAATACAGGCCCGAAAAGCGCTGTCACAGATCGTAGGACGTGATACAGCGTATCTCAATGAAGAACAGATAATACGGGCTTGCGTGGAAACTGTCGCTGAGAGCAGTGTAGATGGTATCTTATCACCCTTATTTTATTCTTTTGCCGGGGGGCCGGGTGCAGCGATGGCCTATAAGGCTGTAAGTACGCTTGATTCTATGGTTGGACATAAGGACGAGAGATATATCCGGTTTGGCTGGGCGTCTGCAAGACTGGATGATGTAGCTAACTACATTCCAGCCAGAATTTCTGGCGTGTTAATTCCGATAGCATCTTTTCTCTGTGGTTATGGTCTCCGGAAATCTTTGAGAATTGCTTTTCGTGATGGTCGTAAACATCAAAGTCCCAATAGCGGCATTCCCGAAGCTGCTATGGCGGGAGCCTTAAGAGTACAGCTAGGGGGGCCGAGTACTTATCAGGGTGAGGTGATAAAAAAACCATTCATCGGAGATGTTCAGAATCGATTAACTTTGGAATCGATAGGTATGGCAATAACCATAATGCAGGTTGCCTCTCTTTTGTTTTTGACCTGTGGAATCGGAGTTGTTGTGTGCCTGAAATGGGCCTTTTCGTAAAAAAACTCAGGCGGGTTTGAGTTTGTAACCCAATGTTATTACGATGCAATGGTGGATTAAACGGAGCGAATCCGCCAAAGGGATAAATTCTGCAGGATGCTTAACTCAATGACATTGGATCGTAACCTGAACCATTTATTTTGGCCGAACACGATACCATGAAAACATGTTTTAAAACCAATCGATATACAATGGGATTTGCCAATAATCTGGTAGAAGGCTTGGACCCAAGGTCAAAAATTATCTCATTTCTTTCCATAATCCTCTGTATGGTATTGACGCCTATTACCCGTCTGAAGGACTTCGGATTGTATTTTTTACTCATACTGGCAATAGCATTCATAGCAAAGATCACACCCAGGCAAATACTGAAAAGGATGTTTTTCTTAATTCCTTTTATTCTTTTCGTTGCAATTTTTATCCCTTTTATAAAAGAGGGAAATGTTTATTGGTCGATAAAGATAGGTTATTGGCAACTGCGTGTTACCTATGAGGGCGTCTGGACATTTTTAAATGTTATTATAAAATCGGGTTTGTCGATAATCTTACTGGTGATTGCCTCCTCTACGACAACCTTTCCTGATTTTTTACAAGGAATGGAAATGCTTCGCATGCCGCGCTTATTGGTAATACTCATGTCATTTATGTATCGTTATATCTTTGTGCTTTTTGATGAAGCCAAACGATTGATGCGGGCAAGAGCTCTCCGGTATTTTGGGTCCCGGTATAGTGAACAATTATGGATAATTGGATATATGATCGGGGTATTATTTATCAGAACCTTTGAGCGTGCAAGGAGAATTTACAGTGCGATGACCATCAGGGGATTTACCGGGGAAATACGGAGTATTAAACGGTTTCAGTTCTCCTATATAGACTTTTTATTTATAACCGGTATAATTATATCGCTATTATTCATTGTATCAGGTATTGTTTATAAATTAGAACATATGAAAATAAACAACGCGCACCTATGGCAAGCATTATAAAAGTTTCAAATCTGAATTACCGTTATCCTGACGGGACGGTAGGGCTAAAAGACGTTAGTTTTGAGGCGGAAGAAGGGGAGACGTTGGTCATTATCGGCGCCAATGGAACTGGCAAGTCAACGCTGTTTATGAACCTGACGGGTATCCTGGAAGGCGATGGGCATATTACTATTGCAGGTTTAATGTTAAACAAAATACAGGTGAAAGAGATCAGACGGAAAGTAGGTATGGTATTTCAAAATCCTGATGATCAACTGTTTTGTCCTACCGTTATTGACGATGTTTCGTTTGGGCCTTTAAATTTAGGATGGGATAATAACGAGGTGATGGTTGCATCACAAAAGGCGTTAGCGCTGGTCGATCTGGAAGGCTACGAATCCCGTACATCATATCATCTGAGTTTTGGCGAAAAGAAAAGGGCAGCTATTGCCACCGTACTATCTATGGATCCAAAGATCTTGTTGCTCGATGAACCCACGAGTGGATTAGACCCCAGGAGTACATCGAAATTTATCAATATACTGTATACCCTAAAATCTCAAGGCAAGACGATCCTCATTGTAACACACGATATCTTCCTTGCGCAGGGGATAGCTGATAAGGTGCTTGTTTTTAGTGAGGAAAAAAGACCCGTGGCGATAGGGAGTTATAAAGAAATATTAAGCAATTATGGCCTATTATTAAAAAATAATCTGATTTATCAGCACCAGCACTGTCATGACTACACAGTACATAAACATGAACACCGGCACGGATACATCCATGAACATTTATAGTATAAATCTTGCCGATGATATTTGTGCGGATGGGATATGCTGTTTCATGAGCATTCCAAAGGAACAGAATCATTTAGGGATGTGGAAATCTTTTCTTAAACGGGGTACTGCATCGTATGGTGTGAAACTGCTGTATACAGCTCTGGAAGCAAAGGATATAGTATACCGTCCTTGCCGGTGTTTGAATTTTTATTTGAAAGAGGTCGATACACCAAACGGTCCTGCCCTCAGGGTATTATTACGATGCGGTATATTTGGTAAGAACTGCAGGCCTTATACCTGTAAAGCGTTTCCGGATAAGGCAGACAGTTTTATGCATGATGTTCCCGCCCCTTGTATCTATAATGAATACCTGGCACATGAAAATTATGTAAAATTAAAACATAAGCATATTTTTACTCTGTTTTATGCTATTAAGGATGATCATACTTTACTGAGAAAGATTTTCCCCGGATATACAGCAGAAGAAGTCAGAAAAAAATTAAGTCAATGCAGTGAGGTTGGTAAAATGAGCGCAATCTGGAATGAAAAACCGTCCGAATACTTCATTCTGGAGGTGTCAAAGGTTAGTTCCGTTTTGTATATATCTGAGGCGCATCCAAAGATTACCGGTGTAAAACAGGCGTATCGCCTTTGGCAAGGTCACATTGAGACCTGGCTGGAGAGGCATTATGGCAGCACATGGCAGGATTATTTAACCCGTGCAATTGAACAAGATGATCGTAAAAAGATACATTAAGGGAATACATAGATTATGAGTAAAAGGAATACGATACTTACCTGCATGCAAATTTTGGTTGTTCTCTGCATACTGGCATGCAATAGTGATAGGGCGGTAAATGTTCCCTTAAAATCTGCTGAGTTTCCTTGCAAAGGGCACCAATGTGGCTGTAAGACGGAACCGGATTGCAGAGAACGGTGTTGCTGTGCACTGCATGAAAATCGCAATAATTTTTTGAACAATAGCGAGGAACAGAAAAACGGTTTTCGTGTCTTTATTAGTACCATAAATTGCAAATATGGAAACGAGGCGTTTACCGGTATAAATTTTACCGGTAAATATATTTTAGAGGATAAGGTTCAACCCATAAAAGCATCTTTCCTGTGTTTTCTTTCTCATACCATTTCGATCCCCATCTCCGAAGGAATAGTATCTCTCCCCAAAAAACCACCCCGGTATCTCGCATAAGAAGTATTTTTCCTGTATCAATTTTCGTGTTGCTTTAGGAACTCGAGAAGACAGTTTCGACTGCATTGATGGAACTGCCTAAAAGGGCGTTATCATATCATTGCGAAGGAGAAACAACTGAAGCATCCTAATCCCCCTTAGTCCCCCTTTAGAAAAGCTTATCTTTACCTACAAGTCAGAGAGGTAAATTTGAGTAATGCGATAAGACTAAACAGGGTGGCACGGACAAACTTGTTTGTCCGTGTTTTTCGAGTACACCCGTGGATAGGGAATATACCACACTGACAAACAGAGTTTGTCAGCGCCACCCGGGAATAGGCTTACAGAGAATAAAAATTTCCAGAGAGATGCCCACGGCGATACATCTCTTCATGGTATTCTAAAGATGTGGGTAAGGATAAGTTTAGAAAAGGGAGAGATGTATGAATGATTTAGAAAATGGAGAGATACGCAAATATTCACACATTTTCCCCCTTTTCTAAAGGGGGATCAAGGGGGATTATTTTTCCTTAACTTCTGGAGATATACCTATGCGGATAGCAAATTTACGAGTTGGATATGTATTTTCATTATTCATGTTCTTTCTGGTATTGCTGGTAAAATATGTTGAGGCAAATCATGGCCCCGGGACAGGTGGAGGAGCTACTACAATACCAGCTATTACCTTAAAAAGCGGTACCTTTTCACTCGGTCTGAGAACAGAACTGACTGAGTTCGAGTCTGTCTCTGATTCAGAATTTGCTGATAAAGCAGAAAAAGCAGGCACTCACTTTGATGCTGTTGACAGAACATTCCTGCATACCGTTGACATCGGATATGGAGTAACAGATGATTTTACCATTGGGATGAGCATCGGCTGGTTTGAAACGAATAACTTCCGCGAGGCCGGGTTCGGGCATGGTAATGGGCATGGTGATTTTGTTGCCACGCATGAGGGTGGCGGCCATGGTGATGAGATTGAGGTATTACGGGCAGATCCGGATGGGATTACCGACCTCTGGCTCTTCAGCAAGTACCGCTTCTTCCGGGGACCGCAGGGACATTACGCTGTTTTAGGAGGAGTTAAATTTCCTACAGGGGTGGATGATAGAAAAAACTCTGCGGGTGAAAAGGTAGAACCTGTGGAGCAACCGGGAAGCGGTTCTTATGATTTTTTAACGGGTTTGGCATATTCACGCTGGCTTACAGAAAACTGGACCCTGGATACCAATATTCAATATATCCTCCGGACTGAGGGTTCGAGGGATTTCGAAATTGGCGACCGTATGGATTGGAACCTTGCAACGGCATATCAGGTAATTCCCAGAAACACATACCCAAATATTGCGCCTGTTGGAGAGATTAATGTGAGGTATCTGTTTCGGGATGAAGAGGACGGAAAGAAAGAACGGAATAGTGGTGGAACTACCGTTTTTCTCTCTCCCGGAGTACGCATAGGGATTACCCCTCGTTGTGGAATAGGGGCCTCGATCTCTTTCCCTGTCTTTCAAAATTTACTCGGAGAGCAGCAGGAGACAGATTTTAAGGTTGCTGCCGGTATCGGTTATAGTTTTTAAATAAAGGAGTTATCTATGGTAGCGAAATATTCTTTCATGGCAGGTATCATCCTGTGTGCAGGTATTGGCTGCACAATCACAACCACTACTTCATCTCAAAAAGGTCAGCCAAAGGTTATCGATCCTGTTTGCGCGTATTTTTCTGATATGGGCTGCGTCAATATTGCTATAGATGAAAATACACCAAAATCAACCTACGAAGGGGAAACCTATTATTTTTGCAGTAAAGAGTGTAAGGTAGACTTTGATAAGAACCCGTCAAAATATCTCAAGGCTGTTACCTTCCCTCAAGGGGCTGTAGATCCTGTATGCCGCATGGAAATCGGAAAACTGGAAAGATTTGTTACCTGTATATATCATGATAAGGTGTATTACTTTTGCTCCGATCATTGCAGGATAAAATATATGGCAAGTCCAGACAATTACAGCGGGAAAGAATGAGCAGAAAGAATAAAGTACTGGCTTGTATTCAAATCCTGATGGTTCTCTGCATACTACCATGCAATAGTGGCAGAGCGGTAAATTTACCCATAAAAACAGGTGAATTCCCTTGCAGGGGGCATCAGTGTGGCTGTAAGTCGGTATTGGATTGCAAGACTCATTGCTGTTGCTCATCTTACAAAAACCACAATGAGCTTAAAAACAGTAGCAAGAAGCAAAGCGGTTTTCGTGTCTTCATGAGCAGTATAGATTGTAAATATGGAAGTGATCCGCTTACCAATGTAACTTTTACGGATAAATACATATTGGAGAATCAGGTTCAACCGATACAAGCATCATTCTTATATTTTCTTTTCTATAACATTTCAATATATCTTCCAGAGATTATTGCATCCCCTCCGGAAAAACCACCCCGATATCTCAGACAAGTAACTGCGTAATGTAAAGTGAACGGAAAATAATCATTGCGATGGCGCTAGCCCGAAGCAATCCTCCTTACTGGGGGGTTTTGAGGTTATTAATTCCTCTTAATCCCCCTTGATCCCCCTTTAAAAAAGGGGGAAGATTCTCTTTTTTAAAGGGGGACATAAGAATCCTTGCCAAAGGGGAAGTACAGAAGTTGTTAATCGTCTTCCCTGAATCGTTCACATATTTTTCCCCTTTTCTAAATCACTCATATGTCCCCCTTTTCTAAAGGGAACTAAAGGGGATTAACAGGATTATTCCCCCTTTTTCTAAAGGGGGATTACTTTCCTTTGGGTTTTTACCTGCCCGCTCACAATGACTATCAGGACAGTTATAATGCAAAAACTATTTCTTAAATAAAAGGAGATATATACCGTGAGAATCTTAGCTGCAGTTCTTTTGCTTTCACTGTTTACCGCCAGGGCTGTTTATGCCCATGGCGAATGTTGTTTATCAGGCTCACTTTCAGAAGCAACAATTTCCGGAATAACCCTTGCGCCGAATTTTGGAATTTCTCTTCAATATGAGTATACGAACATGAAGACTATACGAGATGGTACGAACAGTATAAGCCATAATGACGTATTGGAGAAAAAGGCAGAGGAGTGGCCTGTGATGTCTATGGATACAAAGAGTTTCTCCATTCCTACAAGGATGATTATGCAGAAGTATACCCTCCTGGGGGTCTATTCTTTCACAGAAAAGTTTCAGTTTCTTGCTACCGTTCCTTATGTCATAAATGATATGAATATGAGATCAATAACAAGGAGTCCTATGGGTATGGATATGATTATGGATATGGAGATGGATACGGTTGAAGGTCTTGGGGATGTGACCCTTATGGGGTTATATACCCTCTATACCGATGCGCCGGTTCTTCCGACAAAAAAGCTTACTTTAGGTTTAGGGGTAAAAACCCCTACAGGGGAAAATGATGAAAAGACAGATTCTGGTAAACTTGTCCATGCTGTAATGCAGCCAGGAACCGGATCATGGGATCCACTCCTTTTCGTTAACTATATACGCGCATTTTATCCGTGGGTATTTCAGGTTAACTTTCTGTATCAACTAACTACTGAAGGAGACGAAGGTTATGAGTTTGGAGATAAAGTATCGTTAGATTTTGTTACGAGGTATCAGGTCACCAGCTATTTAAGTCCCGGCTTTGAGTTGAACGGTTTCTATGGAGCAAAGGATATCGATCATGATGATAAGTTTTCAAGACCGGAGACATCTCTTTTAGACAATACCGATAATACAGGTCTTGTTTCTCTTTCTGTTACTCCTTCTCTTCAGATACGGATTCCGAAAACTGGTGGTAGTCTGGATTTCAAATTTCAGAAGCCGATATACCAGAATGTCAGAGGCATTCAGCAAGTGGTAGACTGGAGGGCAATAGCATCAGTTGTATGGGCTTTCTAAAAAACTGAGTTAGCTAAAAGTAGGGGCAGGTTTCAAACCTGCCCCTACTCATAAAACGGAGTCGATGTAGGGCAAGGCTTTAGCCTTGCTTCTCCGCCTGAACATGTACGAAAATTGCAACCTTAAAGCCGAATGAGAGAACCATAAACAGGAGTATTTCTGTTTAAGTTATAGTATTATAAAGATGAAACTGAACATATTCTTAACTGGCAAAAGACTACCTGGCCAGTCATTGCGAGGGTCTTTTCCGAAGCAATCTCATAAACTATTGAATCTGGCATTATAAGAAAGTTTGCTTCGGAAAAGACCCTCGCAATGACGTGGTTAAGAGTTCTGTACATCCCATACACCTGCATATAACAAAAGTCTTGACTCTCTCCATATCCTGTTCGGTTATATCTCTTGCATACTACAGATCTATAAGTTCTGAGACAAAAGTGTCTCATGAGACACTTTTGTCTCAGACATTTTTGTCCCATGAGACATATTTTTCATCTTAATATGAATATTTCTTCTTCTTCTTCTTCTTCTTCTTCTTCTTCTTCTTCTTCTTCTTCTTCTTCTTCTTCTTAATAAATTATCGTTTACTACAAAAGTTGTTAAGTAATTTTTGTCTTATAGTTACGATAAATTTTATCATGTGAAATATTTTTTCAACGTATCATTCAACCATTTCTGATAAATTTGGTACATAAATTGACACTATAAAAGTAGGGTAAAAATAACATTGCGCTAATATATTCATCATAAAAGATAAAATTGCTGAAGACCTCATTTGGCTTTGCACCTTATTTTAAGTAAATACTGGGAGGTGATCTTATTACAAGAATGATTGATTGGAACAGGATACAAGAATCTCATGTGATCAAGCTTACCCGGGAGATATGTTATAAATGGTGGGGAGTAGATGTTCAGGTTTATGATGAGCACAGTAATGGCAAAAATAACAAAGCACCTTTCCAAAATCCTCTTTGTCGTTTAATCAATTCAACACCGGATGGCGCTCAGTCTTGCTCTGCAAATTATAAAAAATATCTCAAGGAATTCAACACATCAAATAAGCCTTTTCTGTATGAATGCCCGATTGGTCTGCAAGGAGCTATTGCTCCTATCATCACGAAAGGGCGATATATTGGAGCCATAGCTGGTTCCGGAATACAGGCGTTAAGAATCAGTACCTCGATACAAAGGACATATATAAAAAGATTGAGAATGCTTGGTTTTGATACCAGAGAAATAGAAAGGTGTTATAAGAGATTAAAACAGGCGCCTGAACACAGCAGGGAATATCTGCTTGATTTTATAGAAATGGTCGCCAGGGATATTGTAGCTATTTACGAGATGCTGCAGGAGAAAGAAGAGGTAATCAGGAAACAGGCAGCCGTTTTAGAAAGAGTTTATAACAAAAAGTACACGAATATCGTTGGCACAAGCCCGGCAATAAAAAAGATCTTTGATATACTGGAATTAATCGAAAATTTCGATAGTCCTGTCTTAATTGAGGGAGAGAGTGGAACAGGAAAAGAATTATTAGCGGCTAGTATTCATTATAACAGTTCCCGCAAAGGCAAGATATTTGTCCTTCAGAACTGCTCGGCGTTTAGTAATACCCTTTTAAACTCCGAGTTATTTGGTCATGAGAAGGGCTCATTTACCGGTGCAACATCAGAGAAGAAAGGTCTTTTTGAAATTGCCGATAACGGGACATTGTTTCTGGATGAGATTGGTGATATGGATATAGAGGCACAGGCAAGGCTCCTGAGGGTGCTGGAAGATGGAACATTCTATCGGGTAGGGGGTGTTGAAATCAAAAGGGTAAATGTTCGGATCATTGCTGCAACGAATAAAGAACTGCTGAAACAAATCGAACAAGGCTCATTCAGGAGAGACCTCTTTTACCGGATAAATACCATATCCCTTACCATGCCTCCTCTGAGGGAAAGAAATGAAGATATAGCGCTCCTGGCCGATCATTTTTTAAAATCTTACCGAAAGATTCACTATGATGAAAAAAAGGAGATAAGCCCGGAGGTAATGAAATTCCTGATGGCTTATCATTGGCCGGGGAATATTCGTGAGCTAAAAAATCTCATCGAACGCTTAGTCATTTTTTCGGGTAAGGAAAAGATCATAAAGCTCCATCATCTTCCCAGGGAAATAATGGCGGCATACCCGGTATATCAGATTCCTGAAATTCATAAGAATGGTAGTAAGAAACTCAAAGATACCCTGGAATCTCTTGAGAAGGAGCTGGTTAAACAGGCATTACAAAGGACACATTGGAATAAGACCGCAGCCTCAAAGGAATTAGACATTAGTCGCGCAAGCCTGAATAATAAAATAATTCAGTTCAATATCCGGCAAAATTGAATTCGACAACTTTTTTGAATAAAACATCTCTATTCTAATAATTGTATGATCTTGTGTATATCATTTGTGGGGGCATTGCAGGCATAATTTATACAGATATAGGCCGTAGCTTTGTTATCAACGATCTTTTGTTCCTTTATGAATTCTGCAATATCCTCAATGGATTTATCTTTTGAAGGATGTAAAAGCAAGACCTTCCGGGGAAGGAATCGTTTTCCTATTTCCCTGAGTATCCGTTCTGTATCATCTGAGCCAGGTTCTCCTGCAATAACGATCTCTTTGGTAGGACCTAATACAAAATCCAGGGCACAGAGGAATTGGGTATAGCCTGATGGATGCTGTTTTATTGTTTCCCCGAAGGCTCTGATAATCTGTTCCGCTATTTTCTCAAACTCTGTATTTCCCGTTATACGGCCTAATCTTAGGATATTGAATAAAGCAACCGAATTTCCGGAAGGTGTTGCGCCATCATAGATTTCCTTTGTCTGAGTTATGAGTTGTTCATTTTTCTTTCCACTGAAGAAGAAACCGCCTCCTTTTTCATCCTGGAAGTTTTCTATCATGTGATTATTGAGTTCCCGGGCTATTTTAAGATATTTTACCTCAAATGTAGCCTCATAGAGGTCAATCAGACCCCAGACAAAATATGCATAATCATCCAGATAGCCGGGAATAGAAGCTTCTCCTGATCGATAACGCCTTAATAATGTTCCATCCTTTTGGCGTAAAGTATTCAAAATAAAATCTGCCGCGCGCATAGCAGCTTGTGTATATTTTGGTTCATTCAGGGCCTGTGCGCCTTTCGCCAGGGCGGCAATCATTAATCCGTTCCAGGCGGTAAGTATTTTGTCATCCTTATGAGGATGTATACGTTTTTCCCGTACGGAAAAGAGTTTTTCCCGGGCTGTTCTTAACACTTCTTCAAGTTCTGCCGGCTTTATTCCTCTCATTTTAGAGAATGTATCTACCGGTTTATCTACATGAAGGATGTTCTTTTCTTCAAAATTGCCTTCTTTTGAAACATCGTAATAGTCACAAAAGATATTACCCTCTTTTTCACCTAAGATCTTGATGATTTCGTCAGGCGTCCAGACGTAAAATTTCCCTTCTACTCCTTCGCTATCAGCATCTTCAGCGGAGTAAAAGCCGCCTTCGGGCGAGGTCATATCCCTCAGGACATAGGTAAAGATACCCCGTACACTATCGGCGTAAAATACCTTTCCTGTGGCTTGATATGTTTCCGTATACGCAATAGCAGCCAGCGCCTGATCATACAGCATCTTTTCAAAGTGCGGGACGAGCCAGTATTCATCAGTGGAATACCTGTGGAATCCGCCTCCCAACTGATCATATATACCACCGCGTCCCATCCGTTCAAGTGTCTTTTCAACAATCTCCAGGGCTGTGGGATCATTGCTCCGTTTCCACCACCGAAGAAGAAAGGTATAGTTGTGTGGTGTTGGAAATTTTGGCGCAGAGCCAAATCCGCCGTAAATAGAATCAAAATTATCCCTTAATTGCGCATAGGCATGCTGTAACGTCTCCTTCGTTAGAATTTCACCCGGTGTGGAGATAGCTGCAGATTGAATGACCTTTGTTATTTGCTCGCTGGATGCAATGACGCTCTCTTTATTTGTTTTCCAGAGGTCAGATATCTTTTTGAGAATAGCAATAAATCCGGGATTTCCATATCGCTCCGTTTTTGGGAAATAGGTACCGGCAAAGAACGGTTTTTTCTCAGGGGTCAGAAAGAGATTCAGCGGCCAGCCGCCACTACCTGTCATAGCCTGGCATACAGTTATATAGATATTGTCCAGATCGGGACGTTCCTCTCTGTCAACCTTAATTGAAACAAAATTTTCATTCAGAATCTTTGCCACCTCTTCATCCTCAAACGATTCGTATTCCATAACGTGACACCAATGGCAGGTCGAGTATCCGATAGAAAGGAAGACGGGCTTATTTTCCCTTATTGCCTTCTGAAAAGCCTCTTCACCCCATGCATACCAGTCAACAGGGTTGTAAGCATGCTGCTGTAAATAAGGACTTTTTTCATGAATTAAACGGTTCGGCTTTCCCCTATGAGGGGTTTTCGTCTCGTGCTGAGAGATTTTTGATGAGATGTTATGTTCGTTTGCTTTCATATCGTTACATACGCAACCTTTCATAAAAATTGATAGGATGAAACCACGGATTGGGAAAGAGCCGATAGTACGGGTAAAAAATGAAAATGTGCCCATAGATATAATCCTCCGGTTGTACTAAGCCTTTCTGCATAAATATCCCTATCTTGTATTATTTTTCAATTTCCATCGTCATTATATCAAAATATCAAAATTATCTGTGCAAAAAATATTTTAACCTATAATTAAGGATATAATTATGAATATGAAAAATGCGACATGGCACAAGAGTGTGACATGTTATAGACATAGTATGGCACAAGATAAGAAATACTCCTCATTGTTATTTTGATCCATTTTCTAATATTCTCAGCGCAAGCTCAACATGTTTTGGTATGAGTTGACGTGATCGAATTACCCAATCTAGTTTTTTTAAGGCATCGAATAATCCATCGCGAGTAGAGGGATCGTATAATGCCGGTTTTAAAAGACTCAGAGTCTTGAAGAGTGCGATACTTATTGGTCGCCTGAGCCATGCTGTCCATAAGGTATTTCTGACTTCATTACGGCGCCGGTCATTACAATTGCGGATAGGTGATGGATAGTGATATGAGATAATATCCTCAATATAAGCTAAATGCCAGCCATGAGCCGCAAGATCCATTGCTAACAGGTTCTCTTCACCGCCAATGCCAAAGCGACTTTCAAATCCGCCCATAGCGAGATATGCTGAACGCCGAACGATGGATCCGCAGGCAATAAAGCCTAATATGGGAAACCCGGGATAATCAGGAGTTACCGGTAGTTTACCATCGGACATTTTCTGGCAAATTGGATCCAACCTTTGTTCTTGTCCAACGAAAATTCGTGATGCTATTAAAGCTAATTTTGGATACGAATCGAAAAGATCGATTGCCTTCGTGAGAGATCCGGGGGCCCACCATGAGTCGTCATCACTAAATGCAACATAGGGACAATCGGTATGCTGAACACCAAAATTTCTCCCTGCAGGGCCGAGATTCTTAGATAGTGATATGACCGTTGTTTCCGGATAATGCATACGAACTTCTTCTGATGTGCCGTCAGAAGAGCCATTATCTACTACAATAATAGGAGGCCGTTCCGGAAGGGTGTAAAGTTGATTCAATGTATGGAAGAGATTCTGGATACGGTTTCGTGTTACAATTACTATAGAAATGCGGGCATTGAGGTTGTTCATGGAGCTAATGTCTAACTTTACAGAGAGTGAAACATGAGTATTACTACACGTATTTTTTAATTTACTTTTTCAATAAGCAAAAAATATACCAACAAATAAAAACGAAGAAATTTACCGGCATGTATTTTCCGCAAATTTTGCATGGAAGAAATGGAAAAGGTTGCTTGAAAAGACTAAGTATTTACTTGTTTTTGTTTATTCCTCATGGAAAGAGAAATTCTTTTTCTCTTTATATCAACATCGAGTACAGTAACGGTTACCGTTTGATGCACTCTCACAAAATCATTGGGATTCTTTACGAAAGTATCTGCAAGTTCGCTGATATGTACCAGGCCGTCCTGATGTACCCCTATATCCACAAAAGCGCCAAAGGCAGTAATATTGGTAACGATACCGGGAAGTCTCATACCGGGCTTTACATCCTCCATTTTCTCAATTCCCTCTGCAAACCCAAATGCCTCGAACTTCTCTCTGGGATCACGGCCAGGCTTGGATAACTCCGCCAGGATATCGTTCAGAGTAGGGAGACCTACCTTGCCGGTTACATATTTTGTAAGATTAATTTTTTTCCTGAGCTCTTCACTCCGCATTAAATCGGTAACTGAACATCCCAGATCTTTTGCCATGTCATATACTATGGGATAACTTTCAGGATGAACAGCGCTCCCGTCAAGGGGATTACCACCATCCCGTATGCGTAAGAAGCCGGCAGATTGCTCAAAGGCATTCGGCCCTAGGCGTGGCACCTTCTTCAGCTCTTCTCTCGATGTAAACGGGCCGTGCTCGTTCCGGTATTTCACGATATTTCCCGCAAGCTGAGGACCGAGGCCAGAAACATAGGTAAGAAGCTGTTTGCTCGCAGTATTTACCTCTACGCCCACCTTGTTTACACAACTGATGACAACATCATCAAGACTTTTCTTTAACGCCCCCTGGTCAACATCGTGCTGGTATTGTCCTACACCGATAGATTTGGGATCTATCTTCACCAGTTCTGCCAGGGGGTCCATAAGGCGCCTGCCTATGGATACTGAACCACGCACGGTTACGTCATAATCAGGGAACTCTTCGCGTGCAGTTTCTGAAGCAGAATATACCGATGCGCCGCTTTCGTTTACCATCACTACGAGAATTTTTCCGGGAAGCTTGAGTTTGCGGACGAAGGACTCTGTTTCCCTTCCCGCAGTGCCGTTTCCTACGGCAATAGCTTCTATAGCAAACTGTTCGCATAAACGAATAATCGTTGAAGCGGCTTCTGCGGTAGCTTTCTCTGATTGATGCGGGTAGATAGTATCGGTATGCACCAGCTTTCCCTGTCTGTTCAAACAAACAACTTTACAACCGGTACGGAAACCCGGATCTACGGCAAGGACATTTTTTTGTCCGAGCGGAGAGGCAAGTAAGAGTTGGCGCACATTTTCGGCAAAGACCTTGATAGCCTCCACCTCTGCCTGTTCTTTTGTTGCAATCCGTATTTCCGTTTCCATCGATAAGGATAAAAGTCTCTTATAGCTATCATGAATGGCCATCCTGACTTGTTGGGACGCCAATCCGTCTCCCTTTACAAAGAGCGCTTCCAGCAGTGATAGCGCTTTATCTTCCGGTGGATTAACGTGCAGGATCAGGAACCCTTCCTTTTCCCCGCGTCTCATAGCCAGAATCCTGTGAGAAGGAGCTTCAGATACCGGTTCTTCCCAATCAAAGTAATCCTTATACTTGATCCCTTCCTCTTCCTTGCCTGGTATCACCTTTGTTTTAAAAATCCCCGAATTCGTATACAGATCACGCATTTTTGTACGGGCCGTTTGGTCCTCATTTATCCACTCTGCAATAATATCCCGCGCCCCTGCAAGGGCATCTTCTCCAGAATCAACCCCTTTCTCTGAATTTACAAAAGCGGTAGCTTCTGTTGCAGGATCTCTGGCATCCTGATCAAAGATTAGTTTTGCCAGGGGTTCCAATCCCTTTTCCCTTGCAATAGTAGCCCGTGTACGCCGTTTCGGACGGTAGGGGAGGTAGATGTCTTCCAATACCGCGAGCGACTCAGCCGCGATCAGTTTTTCTTTTAGTTCGTCAGTAAGCTGTCCCCGTTCTTCCAGTGCTTTCACAATAGCATCACGCCGTTTATCCAAATCAGCCAATTGGATAAGGCGGTCACGAATAGTAGTAATAGCAACTTCATCGAGACTGCCGGTAGCCTCTTTTCTGTATCGTGCAATAAACGGAACGGTGGCTCCCTCATCAAGGAGCAGAGCAGTTCCCCTGACCTGTTTTGGCGCCAAATGAAGTTCGCTTGCGATTTTTATAATATGTGCCTCGTTCATTTTTCTCCTCGTATCGATATATCTTTTTTTGATTTCAAAGGGATGTCATGATTATAGTAAGCTCTTTATAGTATTCAAAGGATGAAACCGTACAGTATTATAATAGGGTGGCACGGACAAACTTAGTTTGTCCGTGCTTGCTTCAAATGCCAACGTGGATAGGGAATATACCACACTGACAAACGATCCCTGCCTAAGACATACAGGGACATGGTTTGTCAGTGCCACCCTTGACTAAACGATAGTTTGATTGTAGAGGAATTTTCATGTTATGTATGCGGTCTTTCGGTAGAGACAAGGCATTGCCTTGTCTCTGCTAAATCAATGTAAATCCTGTAAATCCTGTCTAAAAATAATTTAAAAATTAACAACTACCATTCCGGCTTCTTTTTGTCTGCAATTATTTCAACCCTTTAGGCTTGAAGTACCGTGATTAACAATCGAAACCGAACAGTATACAAAGAGACGCAAGATTTTACGTCTCTCCGTATGGGTTATGTTCTTGATACACGCTGGTATATTCGGTTTTATTCGTGGAATGTGCTATAGTATATGAAAAATAAATGGCTTGGTCAAATAGTATGGAATTTTTTCTTTCAATCAGGAATACCAATTCTATTCGGCGAAACTATGCTTCCTTTTATTAGCGGGAATTTTAAATATCTTAACCCGGACAGGCCCCTGCGAAATTTGATGCGGGATGTTGATCTTTACATCAACACTCGTATTCCATTGTCCGGCCAGGTATACGAGA
Organism: Candidatus Jettenia sp. AMX1; assembly: GCF_030263775.1. NCBI lineage: Bacteria > Pseudomonadati > Planctomycetota > Candidatus Brocadiia > Candidatus Brocadiales > Candidatus Brocadiaceae > Candidatus Jettenia > Candidatus Jettenia sp. AMX1. The sequence goes on along the minus strand of NZ_SZPP01000015.1, from coordinate 130,897 downwards.
TCATTTACGGCATCTTCAGGTTTAATAACTGCTTTCCATGAATAGTTTTCTATCATTTTATTCCTCCTTAACCCAACCGCTATTAAATGAAATATGTTCAAAACCGGTTGATGGTAGTGTTTTTAAAAGCTCATTAACAGCAACTCTTACTGCATTGTTTACAATTGACTGGAATTGACTGGAGACAATCTTTTCAACAATTTGGCGTATTTGTTCGGGGGTAACTTCAGGGGGCAGAGCGGGGATATTAATAGACGGAAATGAGATGTTGCTTACGTTTAAAGAAACTTGAGGCTGAGATTGTCTTAATCTGCGTACCAGTAAACTTTTCCGGTAGATATCAAGCCTGTTCATACTTTCAACGCATGCAAGACTCAGGTCATTCCATGTATTCTCATCCAGGCCATTTGCAATGAGATACTCTTCGGGCATGAAAGGTTTATCTAAGAGAAATAATGCATTATATTCCTCATAAAGAGACCATAGTTCATCTGAAATTCCGGCATCCTCGGCTTTGACAATTTGTTCTAAGCCAAGCTGTTTTATGGCTTCCGTTCTGTGTATCGTATGACTATGAGAATAGATTTCAGATGATAATCTCCGTACTATCTCCCGATTCTTTTCCTCATCAAAGGGATTTGCCCTTGTACCAAGAAGACGCGATGCTACTAATTCTGTTTGTTCAAGTATCCTGCTTACGGTGCCAAGCGCCAGAGGATGAACCTTATTAGTAAGTTGTTCAAAACCCCGCATTTTTTCTTCAGGTCTTTCACAGCCTATCTTTTGAAGGAGATCAAAGTAGCCAGTTACATCTTCTACCGAAATTGGTAACCGGTCATTCGTTTTTTTCTCCCGTGGATTATAGGGTCCGTTATTAAGGGTTATATCAATTGGGCCCAACTCCGCCTTTTTCGTCATTACGATCTCATCTGCGCCAATTGCTATGAGTGTTGCTGCGCTATGGGCCCTGTAAGGTATGAGAACGCTAAAAGACCCCTCCCTGCAATACTCCCGGAACGTGGAAGCGATTGTCCAGGGGACATCGCTATGGCCTCCTCTGCTATAAAGGAACAAATCCATTTTAGACCTCTGAGAATCTTCAATTCCTAAAATATGCTTATGAAGAATGGGGACGATATCTGTGGAGATAGAAAATCCTAAATTAGGGCGATCACTTGTCAGAAAAACAATTAGTCTTGAATTCCTCTTTTCCTCAATTCTTCTTATTAAATCCTTTCTTTTATCCCTCGACACATACCCTCCTTTTGACTTTAGACCATATGAGAATAAACTTCCTTGTTTTGACTATACTGGGTTTTAAATAAGCAAAACAAATGCCCAAACAATGTTTTTTATAATCTCGTAATTTCTTTAACAGTAATTACTCTGTATTACGGTAAAAAAATAAAATATCCCTATTTTTCAATCCGCCTTTCCGTGTATCTGATAATTATGCTTGACAAGGGGGTATACTTTTATTTAATAATACTACCTTATTTAATTTTTATAAATATTCTGCAAGGTTAATATAAATACTTTCTTGCCAAAGCATTTTCTTAATATTCCGGTAGCGTATAAACTAGGGATAAAGTGGGCAGGCTATTTGCCAACATTTCTGTCGTATGCCATCTCCCGAAGCATAGCAGATATTAGCTACGTATTTTACAAGTCAGCGGTAAAGAATGTTAAACAAAACCTTCGATTGGTATTTCCTGCCTTTTCAGAAAAGAAACTCTCGTGCATAACGAGGAGCCTTTTTAGAAACTATAGCAAATATCTTATAGACTACGGCAGATTTGCACATTTACAGAAAAGCGCAGTAATCGGGCAAATTGCTTGTTATAAAGGGAAGGAAAATCTCGATGCTGCATTACAAATGAATAAGGGATTGCTTGTGCTTACCGCACATCTTGGCAATTGGGAATTAGGAGGTATATTCTTTGGGAGTTATGGATTAAAAACAAATGTATTAACACTGCGTGACGAAAATCCGGAAATAGATACTATCCGCAAATGGTACCGAGAGGCATACGGTGTTAAAACCATTACGGTAGGCGATTCTCCATTTTCTCCTATAGAGATGGTGAGAGCGCTCAACAATAATGAGGTTATTGCCATGCTGATTGATCGGTATCATACCGGATCGGATAGTATTACCATAAACTTTTTTCATAAACCTGTTCCCTTCCCAAGAGGCCCGTTTATCCTCAGTAGATTAACAGGCGCTCCAGTTGTTGTTGCTTTTGTTGTAAGAGAAAAAAACGTATACAAAGGTATTATTAAAGGGCCTTTTGTGGTAACACATGAAAATGAAGAGTATGAAATACTTGAAAAAGTTGTAAAAATACTTGAAGATACTATAGTTATGTACCCTGATCAGTGGTATAATTTTATAAAGATATAGCATGTATGATTATGTAAGAAAAAGTTTGTGAGGTAATATGTTAAGAATAAAAATAATGAGTAGTTGTTTGTTTTGCATGGCTGTGCTTGCTGGTTTTATTTTTTCTTCCTCCCTTAAGGCATCAACTCATGTTGCTCAGGAGGTAACCCTTTCTGATAAAAAAAGAATATTTGAGAGATTAAGGGAGCTTACGAAAGACACCGATTCAATAACTGCTACGGTTAATCAGGAGAAACAACTTTCTTTGCTGAAAGAGAAGGTGTGTATTGATGGAACGGTAATTATGAAAAAACCCAATATGTTCAGATGGGACATTGCCAAACCTGACAAATCTGTCATCGCTATTGATGGCGAGACCATGACAGTCTATCATCCTGAGATCAAAGAAGCACAGGTATATAATCTTACCGGAAATCTTATAGCACGTAATACCATGCGCTTCCTCACCATGACGATGTGGGGATCATTAACGGAAATAGAAAAAAATTTTACCATGGATATACTGCGGCAGGGAGATGAAATAATTTTTCATCTGGAACCTCTGTCTGAAATGATAGGCCGATACTTATCATCTATTATTATATATTATGATGAAGAGACGGGGTTTCCACGGAGTTTCGAGATAAATACCTCAAAAGGTGATAAGACGGTAACCAGATTGTCGAATATAAAAATTAATCCTGAAGTTAAAACCGGAACCTTTAAAATAAAGTTGCCAGAAGATATCCGGATAACAAATAACCTTGAGCCAAGCCATTGTATCACTGAATAATGATTACGGTTATTAAGCTCATTATTGTTATAACGATAAGTATCTTCTGTATTTACTTCTATCCATATCTGAATTTCCATAAGATCGGTATCTTTGTGAAAGAAAACAGGATAACTGCTCCCTTCATTTTTATCTTACTCACTGCATTAAGACCTATTCTTTTCTTCCTCCCATCAATGGGTTTAACGATCGTAGCAGGTATGCTCTTTGGCACTGTTTGGGGTACTGTGTATGTAATTATTGGCGGTGTATTTTCAACATTGATAGGATTTTATTTTGCAAGATGGCTTGGAAGAGGAATCGTTGAAAAACTGGTAGAGAAGAATAAGCTGTTCAGAAGGGTAGAGAAGAGATCAAGGGATTATGGAAAAAATGCGGTGCTCTATATGAGGCTCTTTAATTTGCCATGGGATATGGTCAGTTATTGGGCCGGATTATCAGGGATCGATTTTAAAGATTTTTATATAGCAAGCATGATTCCCCTGGTGCCCATCAGTTTCCTCTACACCTATTTTGGCAGCCATATGTTTGCGCCAACAAGCGCAGGATTTATTATTTCGGTATCAATGCTGTTTGCCATGGGGGCAACTCCCTATGTAAAGGCGCGGTTTATGAAAAGGACATATGACTGAGAGCATAGGTGTTATAAAGCTTCCCATAAGCAGACTTCACATGGAGCTGACAAATATCTGTGATTTCTCCTGCGAGTTTTGTCCTGATTCGAGGATGAGAAGGCAAAGGGGAACGATGTCCTTTGAAATGGCTAAGTCTATAATAGATGACATCAGCAGGACAAGAATAGCGCGATTACTCTTATTTCATGTAATGGGAGAGCCTGCCTTACACCCACATTTAGTTGATATAGCCGAATATGCGCATGCTAAGCATGTGGATGTGTGTATAACGACAAATGGCAGTCGTATGAAAGGAGATTTGCTGAACGCCCTGATAAAGGCCAATATCAAAAGAATGATCGTATCACTTCAAACCCCTGATGAAAGCACCTTCTCTATGAGAGGCGCACGTGGATTATCTTTTGAAGAGTATGCAGAACATATTACATCGATAGCAAGGACATTCATACAGAAAGGCGGCGAAACTGAGTTAACGGTTAGTTTTCTTTCATCACCGTTACGGAAATTAATCATACCTGTGGCTAAAGAATTTAGTATTGCTGATACATCAAAAAAATTAAGAGAGTATCTGCGTATATGGGCTGAAAGGATATTAAGGGGTACCAGCATTGAAAATCGTTTATCCGGTGTGCTCAAACAGATAAACCGTGTGAGAAGTTTTAAGGAAAATAAGGTTGTGATAACCGATAAACTCTCTTTTCATACGCGGATTGTTGGAGACTGGGCAACACATTTTGATAGCAAGATTATAGAGGCGAGGTTTGGGTATTGTTGCGGGATACAGGAAAACTTTGGCATTTTATGGGATGGAGCTTATACCTTTTGCTGTGCAGATTATGAAGGAAGGACATCAACTCATAATTATCGCGATACATCAATTCAGGATTATTTACAGAAGGAGGTGGTGCAAAAAGTTGTAAAGGGATTCGAGAGTTTCAGGGTATTACATCCCCATTGCAGGCAGTGCCTTGGCGATAAGAGCATGCTCAATGCTTTGGTAAAACAGATAGGGTCGATTATCTATTTTAAGTGGATTAAGCAAAATTAAAAGGGGGGTTGCATGAAATCGTTGAAAGTTATGGTCTTGCTTGTTTCAGTGTTTTTGGCGCTGACTCTTACCTTAATAGCCGATGAAATTATTACCAACGATACTATTCTCACTATGGTTAAGGCTGGCCTGGGAGATGAATTGGTAATAACCAAGATTAAAACCTCACAGAATCAGTTTGATGTTTCAACGAAAAATATACTAAAGCTAAAAAATGAGGGTGTAGGAGATAATATTATCAAGGCAATGCTTGAGGCTTCAGCAAAGCAGAAAGCTGTTCAAAAAGTCAGTCCTGCAGAATCATCTCGTTCAGAACAAGGTACAGTACCTCGTGAGAAAGAACAGAAAAAATCCGGAAATGTTGATTACGATGAAAAGGATATCTATTATGCACGATGTAATTTAAAGGTAATCAAGGGTAACCGTATTACCTGGGTTAACTGGCAATCAACTCCGGTATTCATTCCGGTAGGGACTAAATTAAAAGTTGTTAAGTCTGGTGATACTGCGTCAGTGATAAACGTTGAGACTGGTAGCAGCTATACATTAGATATTGGAGGGGATGGTGATGCATTGCTTGAAAAATTTGTCACAAAAAAACCTATCGATATTGACCAGTTTCCTGCTGATGTCCAGTCTAATATCAGAAATACTGTAGCGAGAATTGGAATGACGAAAGAAGAGGTATATATAGCAATGGGACCACCTACCAATATCTCAAGCGCCAGGACTAAAACCATGACTTACGAGGATATCATGGGCGCCGATTTATGGGTTTATGCGAGACGACGTGCCGGTAAAAGTATTGGTGTGGCGTTTGATCCGGGTACAGGCAGGGTAAACAGAACAGAAGGAATCTGGAAATAAGTCATTACTTGAGAGTAGTTACTGATATTCGTGCAAATTATAGTAGTACACTGTCAACTTAATTTATCATAATAGACCCTCTCGTATGTGTCATTGCGAGGGGTATTTTCCCGAAGCAATCTCTTTTGAAATGTCCAGGAGATTGCTTCGGACAATACCCTCGCAATGACACAGCCCCATGCAGTTGAACCGATACAAATCGTATTATCATGAATTCTATTGACCGTGTAGTAGTTGGGATAAATAGATTTGTCAAAAAACGATGAGATTCTTGCACTTGCAAAAAAGGGGATGTATGGGACTCCTTATGCGTAAGGATATTTCCTTGTAACGTTTCATGAAGTAAAGAGGCCTAGATTATGGAACATATATTAAAAGTTTCACCAAAGGGGCAGATAACGCTGCCAAAGAAATTAAGAGACGCTCTTGAGATAGAAGACGTCATTGAGATTGAACTTAAAGACCGTAAAGGAATTGTTAAAAAACCTACGACGGAAGATATTGCTGGATGTTTCAAAAAATATGCTTCGAAAAAGAAAATAACCATTGTAAAGGCTATAAAGAAAGCCACGGATATGGTTGCTCATGAAATTGCCACAAAAAATAATTGATACTAACGTGATCTTGAGGTTTTTTCTTGCGGATAATGAAAAAGAATTTCTAAAGACTAAAGAGTTTTTTGGAAAACTTGAGTTTGGAGAAGATGAAGCTTTACTGACAGAGATTGTTTTCGTGGAAGTTATATGGGTTTTGCATAAAGTCTATGGCATTCCACGAAAAGAAATTTGCTTAAAATACAAACGACTTGTTGACTACAAGGGTATAAAAACTGTTTTCAGTAAAGAGATATTCTTGGAAAGCTTAAACTTATATACATCACATTCATATAGATATTCAAGATATTTCTTTGGCAGTTTTAGCAAAGTATAGAGGCAGTCTTATAATCTCATTTGACAAAACTGATTTTAAAAAATTAAAGGCAAACTTTGTTGAACCATGAAAAAGCTTCTTTTAGTATCTCCCCTTGCCCCGAAAAGTTTTTTAGGTGGTGACTTTTATTTTCGCCTTCCAAACCTTGGCCTTTTAAAAGTCGCTGCACTTACGCCGCCTGATTGGCAGATAAGTATCATCGATGAAAAGGTCGAGACCCTCGATTTACAACAGGATGCAGACCTTGTCGGTATTACTGCTATGACCCCTGCTGTCAAACGTGGCTATGAAATAGCCGATAGCTTTAGAGCGCGGGGAATAAAAGTGATAATGGGCGGTATGCATGTATCAAAGTTACCTGATGAGGCGCTGCAGCACTGTGATAGTATAGTTGTAGGTGAGGCTGAACAACTGTGGGATAAGGTTGTTGATGATTTTAAGAGGGGTGAATTGAAAAGTATTTATCAGCACGATAACGGATACCCTTCTTTGGTAAATTATCCGGCTCCGAATTGGGGTCTCTATGAGAGGAAAAGATACCTGCCGGTACATTTTATTGAGACTACCCGCGGATGTCCACACAATTGCGAGTTTTGCTCAGTAACAGATTCCTTTGGTGGTAAGTTTAGAAATAGACCTGTTGATGAGGTGGAAAGGGAGATACAACATCTGAAGCCATTTGAGAGCAGGTTTGCTCTTAAGAATGTAGTCTTTTTTGTCGACGATAATATCATAAGCAATAGAAAACATGCAAAAGAGCTTCTGGAAAGGATTATACCCTACCACCTCAAGTGGACCGGGCAGGCATCTACCCAAATTGCAAAAAACGATGAAATCCTTGCACTCTGTAAAAAGAGCGGATGCATGGGGCTTCTGATAGGGTTTGAGACATTATCATCAAACAATCTGGTAAAAATGGGGAAGACGTTTAATACACCTGAGAATTACCTTGATGTAATTAAAAAACTTCATGATTATGGTATTGGGGTAAATGGCGCTTTTGTACTGGGATTTGACCATGATGACGAAAGCGTTTTTGACCGGACTATTGAATTTGTTATTAAGGCAAAACTTGATGTTTGTTATTTCACGATATTAACGCCGTATCCTGGCACAAGATTATATTCTCAGTTATCCCGGGAAGGAAGGATCATAGACCACGACTGGTCAAACTACAATACCAATAATGTTGTCTTTATGCCCAAATTGATGAAGCCCGAAAAACTTCTCGATGGATTTCATCGCGTCCTGAAGGAGAGCTTCTCCTATTCGGCGATATTTAAAAGATTATGGGGTAATGGAACATACAAGAATTTCTTTTATCCTATGAACTTCGGTTTCCGGCAAACGATAAAAAAAACAATAAAACACAAGCAAGAGTTTTCCTATGGGCAAGGTTCTCGTTCTTGACGGGATGTGGAATAAATCACTTGCGGCTGTAAGGTCTTTTGGCAGGAAAGGACTCGATGTTACTACAGGAGAGAAGACGCTGCTTGCGACGGCAATGTTCTCAAGATACTGCAATAAGAGATTTGTCTACCCATCTCCTGTGCTGTCTCCCGTTGGCTTCCTTAAAGACCTTGAGGAAGAACTCAAAAGGAATAGCTACGATGTTGTCTTCCCTATGGAGTTCTCTACACAGGTTCTTTTAACTGATCCGGTAAACAGGCAAAAGCTTGAACAGTACACGAGAATACCTTTTGCCAGCGCCGATCTTGCAAAGAAGTGCAACGATAAAGCGTTTATTATGCGCCATGCGATGGAAAGAGGCATTGATATTCCGGCAACGTATTTTGTAAATGATACAAACTCTATTGCAGGAATTGTACAGAAACTTGAGTATCCGGCCCTTATAAAACCACGGGTTAGCTCGGGTTCAAGAGGTATTGTTTATGTAAAAAATAAAGATGAATTAACTTCCTTATACGGACAAGTACATAAACAGTATCCATTTCCGATTATTCAGGAGTACATACCGGGTGATGAAGTATATGGGGTTGGATTGCTTTTAAACTTCGAGTCTGAAGTAAGGGCTTCGTTTGTCTATAAACGTTTGCGCTCATATCCGGTAAAAGGGGGACCGAGTACACTCAGGGAAAGTGTTCAAAGGGATGATATCAGAGAAATTGCAATATCCCTCATGAAATCGCTTGAGTGGACCGGGATTGCCCATGCAGAATTTAAGATCGACCCAAGGGACGGAAAACCAAAACTGCTTGAGGTGAATCCGAGATTCTGGGGTTCTTTACAGCTTGCAATTGAATCAGGTGTTGATTTCCCTTTGCTCTTATTTAAAATGGCAATGGATGGTGATATTGAGTCTGTAGTAAATTATGCTGTTGGGGTTAAATGCAGATGGCTTATTCCCGGAGATGTATTACATTTTATCAAAAATCCGGAGAGATTAAGGTTAAAACCAAATTTCTTTGATTTTAAAATAAAAGATGATATTATTTCTCTGAAAGACCCCTTACCGATACTCGGAAGGATATCGTCTGTGTTGACCTTTTTCTATGATAAAGAGATGAAAGACCTCTTGAACAGATAAGAATCAGTGTAGTTACTCAAAATACTGTTGGGTTACAGGAGGGGCAAACCTTATGTTCGCCTTGTTTATGGGAAAGTGCAAAGGTTTTATGATTTGCAGGTTTAATTTTGCACCTTATTTTGAGTAGTTACGAATCAGTGGTAAACGGTTTGACAGTTGACCTTGAAGATTGGTACCACATCTGTGGGGTTGAAGATTACTCTGATCCGCTTCAGTGGGGTAGCTACGAAAATCGTATTATAAAAAACACGGATAAGATATTGGATCTTTTCAGATCATATAATATAAAGGCTACCTTTTTTGTCCTCGGATACATTGCCTTAAAAGAGCCTGATCTTATCAAGACAATTAAGGATGAGGGGCATGAAATAGCAACCCACGGTTTTTATCACAGAAGGGTTTTTGAGATGACGGAAAGAGAATTTGAAGAAGATGTTGGTAAGTCTGTCTCTACCATATCATCAATTACCGGGAGCAGGGTTTTTGGGTTCAGGGCGCCTGAGTGGTCAATAAGGAAAGAGACACCATGGGCATTGAAGATACTCAGGAAACTGGGCATTCTTTATGATTCGAGCATGGTTCCCCTTACCAGAATGGGAAGCAGAGATTTTCCACGCTATCCGTGTAAATTCGATACAGACTATGGGGAAATATGGGAATTTCCCCTTACTACAGTCAGATTGTTTTGGGAGAGGTTGCCTTTCACCGGTGGATTGCCCTTGAGAATGTTTCCTTACTTTTATATTCTTTCAAAGATACAGAGGATCAATTGGGAAGGATATCCTGCTATTGTTTACATACATCCGTGGGAATTCGATATGGAACAACCTCATATTGACCTTCCGTTCAGCAGGAAGTTTATGCACTATTTTAACATAAAAGCGACACCGAAAAAGGTTGAGGGCTTGCTTCGGCATCTTAGATTTGCGCCTGTTTCGGAAGTGATCAGATTACATGCATGAGAGATATCTACTTTTATACATCACTATTTTCTACCCTCCTTATTTACACCACGATGCTATGTTTTTTAGTAACCTTTGTTGTTGTTACCGGTATTATCGGCGCTCTCATTATCCTGTCTGCAATTATCGTCTTGTTTATTTTTTTCTACGATGGTTTTAAGATAATAAAAAATATGGGGAAGTATACGTCACATTGAAGAGAAGGGTTGTTGTAACAGGAATTGGTATTATTACTGCTCATGGTGTGGGGAAAGAGATAAACTGGGTCAAAATAAAATCCGGAGTATCTGGTATAAAAACGATTACCTCATTTGATTCATCAAAATACCCGGGAAAGTGTGGTGGAGAGGCACGGGAATTTAGCGCCACGAGTATTAAAAGCGTAAAGAGAACAAGACTTGACAGGGCATCTCATCTTTTGATCCATGCGGTTCGTGAGGCGCTTTCAGAAACAGAAAACGAGTATCCTGCTTATAAAGATAAAGAAGTACTTTTATCTGTAGGAACAACCCTGGGAGGGATGCTCTCCGGTGAGATGTATCATAGAGAGGTTATACAAAAAGGACTGGAAAGGGCAAGGCTTTCTCTGGTAACTGATTATCTTGCTCATTATCAGGCAATCAATGTGTTAAGAGAATTTGAGCTTGCAGGCGATTTTACCGTTTTTTCTAATGCCTGCGCTTCAGGTACCAATGCTATCGGCCATGCATTCAATTCTGTTCGTTACGGTGAGTATGATGTAGCTGTTTGTGGCGGATATGACACCATGAGTGAGTTTACCTTTGCCGGCTTTAACTCTCTTATGGCGGTAACGCCAACACTCTGCCGGCCTTTTGATAAAAACAGGGATGGACTGGTGCTTGGAGAAGGAGCGGGAATTTTAATCCTGGAAGAATTGGAATATGCCATAAGACGTAATGCACGGATAGTATGTGAAATAGTTGGCTATGGTGAGTCATCCGATGCTTATCACATGACAAGTCCTGATCCATCGGGAAGATATGCGTCTTATGCTATTATTAAGGCGTTACAAGATGCAGGGAATCCGAAGATCGATTATATTAATGCTCACGGAACAGGTACGAAATACAATGACGAGGCAGAATCAAAGGCAATAACGATGGCATTAGGAGATAGCACAAAAGAGATACCCGTCAGTTCAATAAAGCCGATGGTTGGCCATATTCTTGGAGGCGCCGGTGCGGTAGAGGCAATTGTTTCAATATTTTCAATAATCCATAAGGCCATGCCACCAAATATCAATTATGATTGCCCCGATCCCCGATGTAATCTGAATATCATTACGAAGGCTGTTGAGGAGGATGTTAAAACCGTTCTTTCCAACTCTTTTGGGTTTTGGGGGTCAAATGCAGCCATACTATTTCGGGAATATCCGTGGGAAGGTTAGTTTTAACAGGTATAGGTCCGTTAACACCCATTGGCATGGGAAAGAAACAATTCTGGGATGCCATACTCAATGGTGCTTCCGGCATCAGGAAAATAACGAAACTACCTGCTTTTTCTGAGTATTATGGTGGAGAGATTGGCGATATTAATTTTGATGAATATATCCCCGATAAGAGGTTTCGGCGTACTGCGGATATATCGAGATATACTATGCTGGCGGTAAAACTCGCCCTAGATGATGCAAATCCCGATTCATCAAGTTCAGAAAATCTCGGAATAATTGTTAGCCTGACACATGGAGCGCTCAACTATACACAATCATACCACAGGTTACTGATAACTGAGGGCGTTGAGTCTGTAAGCCCTATATTCTTTTGTGATTCGATATTGAATGCCTCCGCAGGAAATACATCCATATGTTTTGGAGTCCACGGTCCTGTCCATACCCTTATTGGTGGTAAAACAATTGCAACAAAGGCAATACTACGTGCCGCCCAAATGATACGTGCCGGAGCGATTGATAGATCAATCATTGTTTCGGCAGACGAATTGAATGAATTATCATTTTCCTGCTATTCGAGATTAGGGTTATCCCCATTGTCAGAAGGAGCAGGTGCTTTATTCCTGGAAAATGAACATACGATGAAAGGTGTATTTCCTTACTGTTATTTATCAGGAATTGCTTCACGGAGTAACCCTTCAGATCTTCCATCGGTATTCCATAAGACAATGGAAAAATCTTTAGAAATGGCTAATCTAAAGACCGGTGATATTGATCTTGTTATGGCAGAGCCATCTCTTTCTGATATGATAGCGCGGTGTTTAAATACGGGAAATATACCGGTAGGGTCTATAACTCCTCTTACAGGGAGTGCATTTTCTGTTACTACCATGTGGGATATCATCGTATCCGCCTTGATAATAAAGTATGGCATAGCGCCATCATCCATTATCAGCAAGAGGGAAAAAATTCCTGACGAAATCAGGAATATCATGATATGCGTTACCGAGAGAGAGGGTATAGCATCTACGGTAATTTTATCGAAATATCCATGAATAATTCAGCATGTGTTGATCTGCTTTGTGGTAAAAGTATAGGTCAAATCTATGAACCAAAATTCGCCAGATATAAAATCGTTATTAAATCAATTCTCTTTACAAAAGTTTCTTACAAAACGGCTTTTAAGATTTATTCATGACGAAGGCATATTCCAGCTTCTCGCATCTATGCAAAGATTTGTTATCGATGAAGTTATTGAAACACTTCAGCTCAAATCAGGATACCGCCTTCAGGATGAAACGAGAATTCGGATGGTAAAAGTGCTTATCGATCTGCTGTATGAATGTGAATATCTGGTTTATAAAAATAATGTATATCAATGGAATCGTGGCAGAAATTTAAAGATATGTTTGGAAGATGAAGAACGTAAAGTTGTGGAGTCCTCATTGAGGGGAATGGTTGATTTTTTTGAAGAATGTATAGGTTATGCCGGTGATTTTTTCAGAGGCGCTGCGCCACGTTTTCGTTTTGACAATGGATCAACATCTGCATGGGAAAGGTTTCTGGGGAATGCAGAGTTCAGTTTTATTCGTTCTGTCCTTTTAAAATTATTGATGTTTGAGAAAAGAGACACAGGTAATATCCTTGATCTTTGTTACGGACCGGGCTTTGGTCTTGCTCAGATACAGGAACGATTACCTGAAGTAAGATTAATGGCATTAGATTTTACCGATAATTTCTACCGGCAGGCAGCAGGCAGATTACCGGATGCTCACGCTGTCAAATGGATTAAATCTGAGTTATGGAACGGTTTTGGTACGCCCCTGCCTTTTGATGATAACACCGTTGATAGTGTGCTTTTTACCTGTGCTGACCCGTATATACCTTCAGAATGGCGGGAATATGTTTACCGTGATTTATTCAGGATATTGAAACAGGGAGGAACGCTCGGGATTATGACCCATAGTTATCCTGACCGTGAGAAGAAATATGTAAGAGATACATGGATAAGGGCAGGTATTTTATGTCATGATTTTTCAGAAAGTGTTTGTGAAGGATGGCAGGGATTTTATAATGCGGAAGATTCTCTGAACCTTTTTAAAGAAATTGGTTACCATATTTACGCCGTTATGCTGAACGCATCCGTATGGAGACTTGATAAGCCATGAGAGAAAGGGTATGTGTAACAGGTATCGGTATGATTACGCCCATAAAGCCTTTTCAGGGCATGGATGAATTCTGGAATGCGCTATGCTCCGGAGAAGATGCCATAAAGAAAATAAAACCTCCTATGTTCAATCATGACAAAGAATGGTTAATGGCAAGTATTGATCTGTCTGATTTTCCAAATCCTGTCAGTCCGGAAGATAAACTTCAGTTTCTTGTAGAAAAAGCATTTACTATGGCGCGAGACGATGCGCATTTGCAGGGAGATCAAACCATAGGATTATCCATTGGAACTGTGCTGGGAAATGTACTATGCAAAGAAAAAAGATTGATGGAACAGAGAACATATCATAGGGGATATTATCCTGAGAATGAATCGCTTTCTTACATTACCTCACATCTTGTATCCAAATATAAGGTAAACGGGCCGGGTATCACCGTCTCTACTGCCTGTGCTTCCGGGACCGATGCCATTGGAGTGGCAGCAAGGAAGATATTTGCCGGAAAGGCAGATTGTATGATTGCAGGTGGTGTTGATGTGCTCAGCGATTTTGCTATTACCGGATTTCATGCCTTTCAAGCTATCACAGAAGAAAAGGTCAGGCCCTTTGATAAAAACAGGAGCGGGCTTGCGTTTGGCGAGGGCGCAGCCTTTGTTGTGCTTGAATCCGAACGGTGTGCTGTCCGAAGAAAAGCGAAAATATACGGCAGCTTTCTGGGATATGCTTCACGGGCTGATGCTCATCATATGACCGGTCCTCACAAAGAAGGCCGGGGGCTTGCTCATGCTATTACTCAAGCATTGTTACAAGCCAATCTCAAACCTGATGAGATTGACTATATTAATGCTCATGGCACGGGAACCGTTTACAACGATCTTATGGAGACAAAGGCAATAAAAAAGGCGCTCGGAAATGCCGCATACGATATACCCATAAGCTCTACGAAATCCATGCTGGGGCATTCCTTTGGTGCCGCAGGTGTTATTGAAGCAATTTGCTGCCTGCTTTCTATGAATACCAGGACTATACCTCCTACGATTAATTTTCAGGAATGTGACCCTGCCTGTGACCTTGATTATGTTCCAAACATTGCAAGAAGACACCAGGTGAAGGTTGCTCTGTCCCTCTCTGCCGGGTTTGGCGGACAAAATTCCGCTCTCGTATTTGGTGAATTATGACGCCTGTTATTACCGGTTTGAGTAAGCTGGTTAGTTGTGACCTGGATAAGGATATCTCTCGCATGAATGAACAGATCAGGCACATGCGATTTGTTCATGACCTGGAGAAATTGGTAGTTACCGCCGTTGGATTGGTTTTATACGATGCCGGTATGTCTTTTCCGGTGGGGAATGAAGATATTGGTCTTTACGTAGAGGTAGACAATGCAATAGAAGATATTAAGAGCGAATATTTTAACAACATTCTGTCTGAAGGTATTCTGGGTGCAAGTCCACTCCTTTTCCCGTTTACCTCTCCCAATGCGCTTACAGCACAAGCAACTATAGCTTTTGATATACGGGGGGAAAGCATTACCCTTCCTATTCAGCGCTCATCGAAAGATGTTATCGAGTATGCAATGGACTGTATTATTGGACGATATACAAAAATGGCAATTGCAGGGGGAATAACAACAGACCGATCACAGACTTCTTGTTCTGAAACCGTAAAAGCTCCTGTGTATACGGCTGAGTTCTTCTTTCTTGAAGACAGGAAAAGCGCTGTGGCGCGCGGGGTAAAGGTATACCACCGTGTAATGGATGGGAGTATATGAAGGCTTTTCATGGTATAGATAAGCTCTCCGTGGGTGAGATAAAGAAGATACAGGATGAGTTGTTATCCGATACGATTCGTTACGCCTATGAAATGTCTGTTTACTACAGAAGGGTTTTTGACAGGCATGGTATATCGCCGGCTGATATGAAAACGGTTGAATTTCTCGACACATTACCATGTACCAGCAAACTGGATATTTCGAAGGATAACTGGGCGTTTTTATCGGTGAAAAGAGAATCTATTGCAGAAATTGTTTCAACTACGGGTACAACAGGAGAGCCTGTTTTTATAGCTCTTACAGGCAATGATATAGAACGTCTTGCCTATAATGAGGAAAGGAGCTTCGGTTATACAGGGGCAGGGAAAGAGGATTTATTTCATATAGCCGTTACCTGTGATAATCTTTTTATTGCCGGCATCGCATACTACAGAGGGTTGATAAGACTTGGCGCATCTGTTGTCAGAATAGGGCCACAAAGTATCGTCAGACACTTTGATCTGATAAAAAAACTAAAACCCAATGGAATTGTTGCTGTACCATCATTTCTGTTTTATCTGATATGTCGCGCACATGAGAACGAATTAGATATGAAAAAATTTGGTATAGAGAAAATAGTCCTCATTGGTGATAGTATCAGAAATGTAGATTTTAGCGCCAATACGCTTGGCTGTTTGATTGAGGATGCATTTGATGAGAGATGCTACTCAACGTATGGTATCACTGAGGGACAGGTCTCATTTTGCGAATGTGAATTTCACCAGGGACTCCACAGTCATCCAGACCTTGTTATTGTGGAGATTGTTGATGATCATGGGAAACCGCTAAAAGACAATGAGATAGGGGAGTTGGTATTAACCCCTCTTCAGCTTCAGGGTATGCCGTTGATAAGATACAAAACGGGAGATATTACGTTTAAACTATCAAGCCCTTGCCTTTGTGGGAGAAATTCAGTCCGCATTGGTCCCATTTTAGGACGCAAACACCAGAGATTGAAAGTTGCGGGAGTTACGCTGTATCCCAAGACAATTGAAAATACTATCCTCGGTATAAAAGACATCATAAACTACCAAATAGAGGTATACACAGGGAATGACCAGACAGACCACATAATCTTAAGAGTGGGCGCTTACAGAAATGATAAGAGTTTCAAATCATTTTTAGTTGATTCTCTTCGTGCACGGGCAAAGGTAACGCCGGAGATAGAGATCGAGTCGCCCGAGGAGATAGAGAAGAGACTTTTTGAAGGCGGGAGTCGGAAGGCAATTACATTTAAGGACAGGAGAATTAAATTGTATGAGTAATACCACAGATACCATCAATGAACTGAGTTTTACTGATGAAGAAATTATGGAATGTCTTGCGAAAAAAGGGCTGCTTTCTATAGAACTTGAGTTTACGAAGAAATGTAATCTCAGATGTCTTTATTGTTACTCCAGTGCGGGAGAACCGGCTAAGGATGAATTGAGTATCGATGAATTAAAATCAGTTGTATTTCAGGCGAAAAATTTAGGAGCAAAAAAGATCGTTCTCTTAGGTGGAGGAGAGCCGTTACTCTATAAAGACTTAGAGGAGATAGTTGACTATATAAATTCTCTTGGACTACAACAAATACTCTTTACCAATGGCGTACTCATCGATGAGGAAATAGCGGGGTTTCTCTTTAAAAACAAGGTTTCTGTTGTTATAAAGCGTAACAGCTTCAAGCCAGAGGTTCAGGATATGCTTGCAGATATAAAAGGAACGTTTAAGCATATACAAAAAGGAATAACCATTTTGATGGAGACAGGGTATCCCCAAAAAGAGATCTCATTGGGTATACAAACTATTATCTGCAAACAAAATATAGACGAGATTCCATCCATGTGGATATGGGCGCGAGAGAGAGGAATTATTCCTTACTTTGAGGTGTTAACCTATCAGGGGCGCGCAAAGGAAAACAAAGAACTATCGGTATCCCCGTCTGAAATCAAGGATGTCTTTGAGCGTTTAGAGATGATAGATACTACCTTTGGTATTCCATGGAAATCACATCCAAAAATTGCAGCCTTTTCATGCAAACGACATCTTTACAGTTGTCTTATCAATTCTCAGGGCTATATTCAGGCTTGTACAGGAGTTGATATGCCAATTGGAAATATCAGAGAAAAATCACTCAAAGAGATCCTTAAAAATAGTGAGGTAATAACGAATCTCAGAGATATCTATGAAAAAATAGATGGTTATTGTAAAACGTGTGAACATAATACCAGTTGTTATGGCTGCAGGGGAAATGCATATCAGATAACAGGCAATTATTTGGCCTCTGACCCAAAATGCGGGAGTTGTAAAAAGGAATCGAATGAACATTTTGCTCATATCTGTCAACGATGAAACAGATCCATATCCGGTGACGCCATTAGGCGTTGCATATATTGCAAAAGCTCTGAAAAACAAAGGGCATACGGTGTATGTTCTTGATCTGTGCTTTGTTGAAGACGCTTATCGTGCGGTTGGAGATATCCTGAAAGGCTTTTTACCGGATATTATTGGCTTATCTATCAGGAACATTGATAATCTTACCTATAAGAAAAGTATTTTTTACCTGCCACGGATTCGGGATATAGTTACTTTTATAAAGAAGAATACGTCCGTTCCTGTCATAGTTGGAGGTTCAGGTTTTTCTATCTTTCCGGAAGAGGTTTTGAGGTATTTACATCTGGATATCGGCATTGTAGGGGAAGGAGAAACTGCTGTATCGCTGATTGCAGATGGGATTGAAAATGGCAGCGACATATACCATATACCAAATCTCTGTTATATTAGCGATGGAATATTTAAACAAAATAACCTGTGCAGTGATTGTATTCAGAATACACCTGACCGGACACTTTTCGATAATAAAAGATATCTCGAACTAGGCGGTATGGCCAACATACAGTCAAAAAGGGGATGTCCATTCAGATGTACCTACTGTACCTATCCAAATATCGAAGGTAATAAACTAAGATTGAAAGAGCCGGGTCCTGTCGCAGCAGAGTTAAAGGAAATGAAGGCTAACTATGATATTGATTATGTGTTTTTTGTCGATGATATATTTAACTTCCCGGAGGAACATGCCGGTGCAGTATGCGAAGAGATAATAAAAAACAGTCTGAACATTAACTGGACATGCTTTGCAACTCCAAAAGGAATGACTCCGGAACTTGCTAAATTAATGAAAATGGCAGGCTGTAAGGGAATTGAATTTGGAACAGATGCAGGCTCTGAGAAAACACTGAAAGGATTGGGTAAATCTTTTACTCTCGATGATGTAGCACATGCGACTGAATATTGTAAAAACATTGGCTTGCCTGCTGCCCATTATGTTATAATTGGCGGTCCGGAGGAAGATAATTCAACCTTAACAGAGACATTCACTTTTTTTAAAAAGAATAAACCAACGGCAATTATTGCATTACTGGGAATTAGAATATATCCAAATACCCTTATTTACCACAAGGCTATAGAAGATTGTATTATTGAGAAAGATGAGAATTTACTGGAACCAATATTCTATATAACACCACACATGAGTGAAGAGGCATTATTTCACAAAGTTTCTGAATATGCTGCGCACAGGTATAATTGGATTGTTCCTAATCTTGATTTAAGATGTAATACCAGCATGCTAACCAAATTAAGAAGTATGGGCAGGAGAGGGCCACTATGGAATTTATTTGCACAAACGTAAGGATGTAAATTATAGGGTTAAAACTATTAGTATCAGTGGAGGCGTATACGGAATATGTACGATACTATTCAAAGGCTTAAGGAGTTACTGGTGACAAGATTGAAGCTCAAGGTTGGAGTAGATAAAATAAAAGACGATACACCACTTTTTGGCCCTAATAGTCTGGGCCTTGATTCCATAGATGTATTGGAAATGGTTATTGTTATTAAGAAAGAATTTGGCGTTGAGATAATGGATAGAGAAACTTCCGAAAATATCTTTACATCAGTCGGCTCAATAGCAAGGTATATAGAAGAAAACAGATGAGCGATTTGTATCCATTTCCCTCAGAAATACTCCCTCACTCTTATCCTTTCATTCTGATCGATAAAATAGTTGAATTTGAAGAGGAAAAACGCATTGTATGTCTGAAAAACATTAGTAATAATGATGAATTTCTTCAGGGGCACTTTAAGAATAATCCTGTAATGCCAGGTTCTCTTATTCTCGAAGCAATGGCACAGGCATCCGGTTTAATAATTGGCAGTAAAAAATCAAAAATGGCCTATTTATGCAGGGTAAAAGACGCCAAATTCAGAAAACCTGTTGTGCCTGGAGACCAGCTTATTATCACTTCGTCTCTGATTGATAAGCTTCCGCCACTCTATATCTTTGAGACTGGTGCGTCTGTTGGGGGTGAAGTTGTTTCTGAGGCCGGGATAAGTCTCTCTTTTTGAAATTTTGAGGTAATGAATAGTATACAACAGGTAAATTGCAATATTTGCGGTGTTGATGATACGTCCCTGATTGCAGTTCAGAATGGATACCGGATGGTAAAATGCAAAAATTGCGGGCTTGTGTATCTCAATTCAAGGCCGGATCAACAGACGTTACTAAAGCTCTATGCAGACTATCACCAAAGGGAAGGAAAGGACGAGGATGTATGGGCAAGACTTATGGAGAAAAATTTCAAGGAAGTTTCATTGCTTTTACATAAGATATTTCCGGAGAAAGGGAAAATACTTGATGTTGGGTGTGGTTATGGACACTTCATTGAGATAATGCAGGATTGTGGATGGTTTGCACAGGGAGTTGATCCATCCTCAGGGACTTTATATCATGCTAAAAGGAAGGGGCTGAATGTCATTGAGACATCAGTTGACGATAGTTCATTTCCTGATAATTTTTTTGACGTTGTAACAGCGTTTTATGTCCTTGAGCATCTTCCCGATCCACTTTCTACAGCAAAGAAGATTTTTGAGATGCTAAAACCGGGAGGTGTTATCGTTATAAGGGTTCCTCATACAACGCCAATAGTCAGATTTCTTTCCGTTTTTACCATAGATAATAATCTTTATGATGCGCCATATCATCTCTATGATTTTTCGCCCATGACAATCACCGTATTACTGAAAAAAGCGGGATTCTCATTAATTCAGGTAATGCCCGGTAGTCCAACACTTCCACCAAAGCGCTTTGAGAGGGTTATATCTCTCGTTTCCGGTTATTTTTCTCAGGTTCTTTTTGTAATGAGCAGAGGCAAATTCCTTCTGCCGGGAACCAGTAAAACAATTATTGCTGTGAAACAGATAGAAAACAGGGTTTCATGACCTCAAGATAAAGATGACCATGCATATGGAACAATTTTTAAAAAGAGTTGCTTATGGTATCTTCTTATATCATAAGCATATCGTCATTGTCTTTTCTCTGCTTACCATAATCTCTCTCATTACCATTTTTAACATGGAGATCAGATCGGATATCATCGATGTGCTTCCTGCGAAAAATAAGGCCGTTGCCCAATTTAAAGATGTCATGGAGAAATACGGAACTGTAGACAACGTAGTGGTAGTAATAGAGGCGGATGGTAACAGGATAGATGAGCAGATTGGTCTTATTGAGGATATGGCAAAAAGGCTTATAGCGTCTCCTCTCATAGAATATGTTGATTACAGCCCACTAAAATTCCAAAGTGATTTTTTTCTCAAACGTTTCCCTTTGTTCCTTGATGAAAATGGTTTGAAACATCTTACAGAAAAATTAACACCCGTTGGCATTGAACACCAAATCAGATACAACCGGCAACGACTTCTCTCGCCTTTTAGTTCACCTTTTGACTATGAACTTATCGCAAAAGATCCTCTGAATATAGCTGATAGCATCAGGAACAGTTTCGTACGATCGAACAAGAACGAACTTGATCTTAGTATGGGTTATTACTTTACGCCGGACTATTCTACCGCCCTTATTTTTGCTAAACCGAAAGGCAAAAGCAAGGATATGGCATTTGTAAAAAATCTGAAAAAGGAATTGGATTCCATTGCTGCTCTGGCAATGAAGGGAAATGGTAACCCAATGAATGTCAGTGTGGGATTTACGGGAGGATACCTTTTATCAGAGAATGTCCGGGAGATTATTAAGCATGATATAATAAGCTCTTCTACCGTGTCTGTTTTTTTAATTGCATTGTTTATATGGCTGGCTTACCGGGTAAGGGTAAAGATACTTTTGGTATTTGGGTTTGTTCTGTTAACGTCTCTTTCCATGACAGGAGCCTTTGCCTATCTCCTTTTTGGAAATATCAATATTGTTACAAGCGTTGTTATCATCGCAGTGATGGCAGGCCTTTATGTGGATTATTCTATGCACATAGTAAAAAGATACAGTGATGAGTTAAGAAAATATAATGATCCTCTGCAGGCGCTGGAAATGACCATTGCAAAGACAGGTTCGGCAATTATTCTATCAGGACTCACGACTTCCTTATCTTTTTTTAGTATTGTTGTAACCAAATTTAAGGGGTTGTATGAGCTTGGGATTGTTTCCGGAATAGGTGTTATTTTATGTCTGATAACCACACTTCTCCTGATGAGTTCTCTGCTTGTATGGATAAGCAAATACGGATTACAAAATATCCAGTTTGAAAAACCCGGGAAAAATGCGCTTTACGGATTCGATAATCTTGCCAGTCTTATCGCGAAAAGGCACCGATATATCGTTCTTACAGGCATTGTACTTGTTATTATTGCAGGACTGGGCATATCTCAATTACGTTTTGATAACAATCCCGACAACCTTGCACCGAAGGATAGTTCTGCTATTGCCCTGGGGAAGAAAATAAGCGGAAAAATAGGAAAAAAAGGGGAACCTCTTACGGTAGTGATTAAAAATAAAGATAACAGTGCGCTTACTGCTGACTTTGATATTCTGGAGAAAGTTCTTCCGCAATGGAAGAAGGAAGGTTTCATTGAGGATTATCATTCACTAGGTATGCTCATGCCGGCTTCTTCCGTTCAATCGATAAGAATAGATAAGCGAAAAGAGTTTATGAAGAGCATGTTTTCCTTAGATTCAATAGAACAAACAGTGACAAATATCCTTGAAAAAAATAATTTTGATTATGACAAAAGTTATCTTCACAAATACCTCACGGGAATCCTGGATGCCTTAAACAACACTGAATTTATAGGGTTAAGAGAAATTGAAACTATCCCTGCCCCGATGATCAGCCGTTTTTACAACAAGGATGATTCATCTGTCGCTGCGTATCTTTATCCAACAAAAAGAGGATGGGATAAACAAACACTCGATGTATTTCAGGAGTATGTTCAATCAAAAGGGGCAAACTGGATATTGGTTGGAAAACCTATCCTTATTGATGAGATAAAATCACCCATCATCTGGGGCAGTGTGCTGGCAACTGCATTGACTATTTTCTTCGATCTTGTCATTATTTATTGGTATTTCAGAAAAGTATGGTATGTTGTGCTCGTTTTACTGCCGGTAATACTGGGGTTTGTATTGACGATGGGCAGTATGGGTTATATGAATATTCCTTTTAATTTCATAAACATCGGGACTATAGCTTTAATTTTTGGTTTTGGTGTGGATTACGGTATACATGTAATGCAAGCATATATTGGGGAAGAAAAGATGGATATCGGTAATGCTCTTCGGATCAGTGGTAAAAATGTGATGATGTGCGCAGCGACGACCATAGCCGGTTGTGGAAGTCTCATGACAGCAAAGTTTACCGGTATTGCTTCGATAGGGCCTGTCCTCACTCTTGGGGTAATTGCCTGTACCTGTACTGCATTAATCGTATTACCGTCTGTTATCTGTCTGAATAAAAGCAGATTTCAACATGAAGGATTTTTATGAAGGATTTTGATGTAATAATTATTGGGAGCGGCATTGGTGGCCTGATAAGCGCAGGGATTCTCAGCGCAAAGGGATTCAAAACACTCCTGGTGGAGAAAAATAAGACACCGGGGGGATATCTTGCATCCTTCAGAAGGAGAGGTTTTATTTTTGATTCTTCCTTAGACTGTATATCAGGCGTTGCTCCTGGCGGATTAATATTCAGGGTAATGGAGCTTCTTCAGGTTCATAAGAGTATAAATCTTGTACAAGTGGATCCCATAAGGATTAGTATCTTTCCAGACATTGAAGTTCCTGTTGATTCAGATATTCATGCCTACATGGAGAGACTTGCAGCATTATTCCCTTCCGAGTGTGAGGCAATCAAAAAATTTTTTGGATTATTAGACAGAATCTATTGTGGGATGCAGTCGGCAATACCTATGATGGTTGCCGGCAAGCTTGAATTGCAAAAAATAATTCCGGAGATAGTAAAATTCAGCCATATTCCCTATGGCAGGCTGCTGGATGAGTGTATTACTGATTACAGGCTTAAATCAGTTTTATCCGACAGATGTTCCTTTATCGGGCTTCCCCCCTCCACGGTTTCCACCCTTTCAATGATCAATATAATCATGAGTTATTTCAAATTAGGCGCATACAGGCTGGTAGGAGGTTCTCAGTGCCTTGCAGATGCATTTGTTGAAGGAATAAAGAAAGCCGGAGGCAAGGTAATCCTCGGTAACGGCACAAAGAAGATTCTTTTCCACGAGGATGGTCATTGTCTTGGAATTACCTGTGATGATGGTGACGAATACACTGCAAGGTTTATTATATCAAATGCAGATTTTCAAAATACCTTTCGTAATCTTCTGGGTGGTGAATATACCTCCATTGCTGAAGATATGCAGAAGAATATAGGTATTTCAACATCATTTTTCATGGTATATGCAGGTATTAGCGGAAGTATTGAGAAACATTCCAGTATTGGTTATTTCTCTTCCTATAATGTCGAAGATTGTTTTATACCCGGCAGGGCTTTTAAAGAAGATAGCTCTGCTGCTGGCATCACCGTAGCCAGCATTGAGGATAAATCCCGCGCTCCTGATTCATGCCATACGGTGGTATTCCATGAAATTGTTGAAACATCATATGAAAAACTTGATAAAGCAAAATGTACTGAAATAATTATGAAAAAAGCGGAAAAGATTATACCTGGTATACGGGATAGGACAATAGTCCTTGATTCAGCAACGCCACAAACCTTTCAGCGATATTCGGGTAATCTCAACGGTTCGGCATTTGGATGGAGACAGATACCGGGATTCAGAGGTGTTAAGAGGCATGGAATAAAAAATCTTTATATTGCAGGTCACTGGGGAGATATGGGTGGAGGAGTGCTCGCTGCTGCTTATTCAGGAGCCAAGGCAGCGGCAGATATATGTGGTGAAGAAGGGATAGCAATTGACTTCTGATATCTGTGTTGTAATTCCTGCATACAATGCATCTGCCACCATAAAGGATGTAGTTCGTGGTGCATTGAAATATGTTTCCCGGGTTATTGTTGCTGATGATGGTTCTACCGATGATACAGCAGGTGCTGCATCTGAAGCAGGGGCAGAAGTTCTGGTTATAGAAAAGAACAAAGGAAAAGAAAATGCCTTAAAATTGCTTTTTCAGAAGGCCATTGAAGAAGGATACCGCTCGGTAATATCTATGGATGCGGACGGACAACATGATCCTGAAGATATACCGCAGTTTATTGCGATATATACCAGGCATCCTGACGATATCATTGTAGGCTCAAGGATGCATGAAAAGGAAAAAATACCAAGGGCACGATACAATTCTATGTGTATAGCCCGATTTTATATTTCCCTCGTTGCTAACCAATTTCTGGAAGATACACAGTGTGGCTTCAGGTTGTACCCGTTATTAATTATAAAAAGATTGCGATTAATGACAGAAGGGTATGTTACCGAGACGGAATTGCTTATAAAAGCAGGGGATATGGGAATACATATCAGATTTGTGAAGGTTAAAACAATCTATAGCGAACATGGTAGTCATTTTAAACCCATAACAGATATTACCAGCATAACAGCATATATTATTTCCTATGCTCATATCAAATGGCTTATAGAAGGAGTAACCTCAAATAATCAGAACACATATTCGGCAAAAAATTATGTAAGAGACAGGATAGGAGAAAACAGGAAAATAGACGTTCTCTTTCAGATTTTGACCGCATTTACAGCGCTTCCTGCAACTATTATCTTTCTGGCAGAGTATATCATTTTACCACTGTTTATTCCTCATAATTTTGCATCTATCCGTAAACTTGGCTGTGGCTTCTCAAAGGTCACCATTGCAACGCAAATGTTACCTTTTGTACTTCTCTTTGCCATACTGGAAAAGACAATACAAGCGGCAGGTTTTCAGGTTAACTTCGTTGATAGATTTATAGGAAGATTTTATTCAAATCTATGGAAAGGCAAGAAATAGTGTAACATGATAATTCACCTGATATGATTATTCCGATAAAAGAAACGTGTAAATTGATAGTATACAGACTGATTCCCTACTGCTTCTTTTATCCTTTTTTCAAAATATTTTGCAGATTAGAGGTAAAGGGGATCGAGAACCTTTCCAGCAAAGAAGGTATTCTTATTGCTTCTAATCATCTCAGTTATATTGACCCGCCTCTTCTGGCAACGATAATTCCCCGGGGATGTACTTTTATGGCAAAACATGAACTGTTTGATATCCCGGTACTAAAATACATCATTCGGTATTATGCTTTTCCTGTAAACAGACAAAATCCAACAGCATCTTCAATAAAAACAGCAATACATAAACTTGCTTGTGGAAAAAAAGTTGTTATCTTCCCGGAGGGAAGAAGGAATATGGGGGCTAATGATGTTTCGTTCAAAAATGGTATAGCTATGACAGCTGTTTTAAGTAAAAAAAAGGTTGTGCCAACACTGATTGAGGGTACAAATAAACTTTTTCCAAAAGGTACCATCATTCCAAGGCCAGCGAAGTTGAAGATAACGTTTGGAGAACCTCTGGATATCCATCAGGTAGGTGCCGAATATAAAAAGATAAGTCAAAAGATCATGGAACACATAACGCAACAAACTACAGTTAAAAATTTTGAAGAACTTTCTTCCATTGCCTCAGATAGAACAATACATAAGCAATAGACACATATCTTTTTTACTGCTTGGCAATATCTTCCTTTATTTTATAAATATTTTTTTCTATATCAGCTACAAAACCTTCAACGATATATTCTATGAAATCCTTATAAATCGTTCTTTTCGCAAAGATGGGTTTATTTACTCTACTAAATGAAGGCATTATTAAGTATTCATGGTATTCTTTTTCGCCCGGCTTTCTCACCTGAATTTGGCCTGTCATGCCGCCAATCAATTCACTATATATATAATGATTAATCCTGCCACATTGAATATTTGAAATATAAACAGTTAATTCCATTCCTTCCCTGATAGCTTTTTGAATTTCGTTACGTTGACATAATTTTGTATAGAGAATTTGTCTTACTGGCGGAATGGTCTTAATGGCTAACGCATTAATAAAAATATTCTCATCTGCCCGGCTATCGATCACACTTATTTGGCATGTATTTACATTTTGTACACGATCTTGTAAATTAAGAGAGAATTGTGTGCATCCTGTTATTGAAAACAAAAAAAAGAGAGAAAAAAGTATCCAATATTTTTTATTGAAGTCTTTATACATAAGGTTTATTTCCTTGCCATAAGCTTTTATTGTTTCTTCATATCCCCGATACATATCAAAATGCATTTAACAATCCAGGCATCCGAATTTTGCGGATTCAACTCAGTGGCTTTTTCGCAAGCTTTTATTGCCTCTTTATATCTGCCAAGCTTAATAAGGTCAACGCCTTTATCGAACCATTCCTTTTCATTCATAGCTATTCTTTTTTAAGCATTTTTGGAGGTTCCTGTAGCAATAAAAAAGCCTTACCGCAAAGGTATTTATTTAAAATATCTTTGACAGTAAGGCTTATTATCTGTTGTGCTATCTTCTGATCTTCTAAAGATCATGTATTTTATTATCTCAGTTACTCAGGATTTATCCTTATCTTAGTATATTTTTTATCGGATTTTAATTTATTTAACATGTATAATAGAACATGTCAATGAAAATATTTTTAAATCATGGGCCAGAATTACCAGAACTATAGGAGAGATGAAAAAGATTTGTAACTCAGGTTTAGGGATTATAGCTTATGGATTAAAAAGTAGGTAAAAGATATCTATAATCTTGACTAACGTAAAAAGAATTTGTATTATCTTATCATTGAATTTCTCAATAGTTCACATCCCGGATGCTTAACATGGTATACGTGATGATAGGAAACAGATAATGTTTCATTACCGATGCAGCATTTCTTAATGCTGGGGAATAGTGTAACGGTAGCACAAATGACTCTGGATCATTTAGTCTAGGTTCGAATCCTAGTTCCCCAGCCAATAAAATCAATGGTTTCAGCCATTCGATATATCCTTGTTTTCCCCGACTGTAGCCAAATTGTAGCCACTTTTTTCTGAAATTTGCATCCCGTCCCTCAGACTTTCAATGTTATGGTGTGTATATCTTTGAGTCATGCTAATGTTATAATGACCTAATAGCATTGAGATTTTACCTATGTCATATCCTCTTTGTGCTAACCTCGTCGCAAAGGTATGTCTCAAATCATGAAAGTGAAGGTCTTGAATACCTGCTTTTCCCATAGCAGTATTTAAAGCCCTAATAAGATTATGGCAATCAATTTTAGTCATTGCGATACTCAAAAATACAAGGTCATTTTTAAGATTTCTTACTTTTGCCTTTTCCGTTAAAATAGTAAGAGCAGTTTCAAGAAGCGGAATTGTTCTTGGCTTTCCGCTCTTTGTCTCCTGAATTATAATGGTTTTGTTGAACAAATTTACCCTACCCCATTGAAGCGAAAGCAGTTCGTCTTGACGTAAACCAGTATGCAAATCAAAAATAATTATGTCCCTTCTTTCATGGCGTCTACTACATGGCTCTTTGCCTCGTTTAGCGTGAGTCCCAGTTTGTCCAGCACCCGCTTCGTTATCGCCATTGGCTGTTCTGTTCCTTGCCTGCACAGTATGATAAAGTCGTCGGCAAAGCGTACTATTCGGGCTCCGAGTTTCTTCTCCAGTTGATGTCTCTCCCATATCCTGTCCAAGAGGTGCAGGTAGAGATTGGCTAGTAACGGTGAGATTACTCCTCCTTGCGGTGTGCCTTTTCAGTTTCCTTTGCCTCCGCCGATGTTCTTTTGTTTTCCGTCTCTGCCTTTTTCTATGACCGGAGCCTTGAGCCACGTCTTTATCAAGTGCAGTATTTCACTGTCACTGATGCGCTCTGCTACCACAGCCACAAGCTTGGCATGGGGAATAGTGTCAAAGTATTTGGATAAGTCGGTACCTATGACTTCAGTATATCCCCTGTTGAGGGTATATGCTACGTCATCTACGGCATCGTGGGCCGATCTCTTCGGCCTGAACCCGTATGAACATTCGCAGAAGTCGGCTTCAAAAATGGGCTCTATGACCAGTTTTACAGCCATCTGCGCTACCCTATCACGGATGGTGGGAATGCCCAACGGGCGTTCCGTTCCATCCGTCTTGGGTGTCATTACTCGTTTTACAGGGCTTGCTTGATAGGTCTTACTCCTGAGTGCTTCTTGCAGTTCCGCCAGAAAGGCGGATACCCCTTCTCTCTCCTCGATGGCTTCAAAGGTTACACCGTCTATCCCGGCGCTCCCTTTGTTGACACGGACAAGGGTGTAGGCATGACTGAGGATGTCTGCCCGGAATACCTTGTCATAGAGGGCGTAGAAGCGGTAGGTTGGTTCTTGCTTGGCCTTTCGGTATAGCTTCCTCTGAAGTATCCTGATCTTTTCCGGGGTTGTTAGCATTTCTGCAATCTCCCTTTTCCTCTCCTCTTCGGTTGCATGAACAAAGCAGGGTTCCTTCCCTCGAACTGGGTTGTGTTGTCCCTTGTCCTCAAACGGTACCATAAACCCCTCCGACTCCCTCTACAGCCCGCTGTGGTTTCGTTTCCTTATACAAAGCGGTTTATGCCCCTCAAGCATTACTGCATAGGGTCTCCAGCACTGGTCTGTTTATCTTCCCCTGCATACCGCCCCTGCTACCCCGGAAGATATTGCAGTTTCCTTCCCGTTGCCTGAGTCTGCAATCTTCGGCCTTCCCCACGTGTCCACGGGGTCGGCATCTTCGATTTGTATTGACGAGGCTACTTGTAGGTTCGCTTGCGCTGCGGCCTGCGGCTTTGCCAATTGGGAACTTACGACCCCTGATTGCTCAGGCACCGCTCCCTTGAACTACCGGGGTGAACGGATAATTCCCCGGACGGGACTTTAACCCGTAAGAATAAACAGATGTTACTGCGTACGGACATTATATATAATTGTTGATTTTATTTTAGATTTGACGTGTCCGAAATCGCTCTACAATAGTTCTAAAAGTACCAGTCATATCCTCCCAACGTTTAACCTAACCTACACAACTAAAAACGAGGATATTGGTATTGTTCAATGACTGTGAGCCTGTAAACAAAACCTCGTTTTACTATCAAAAGTACCATCTAAAACCTTCCCAAATTCTTCAACCGCTCTTGATTCATTCGTTAATATATGGTACTATAAAACCACTATGAAATTTGAAGATTTTTATAGAGATCTACGGAGATTGAAAAATGAAGGTTAAAAACGTAATGGTCAGAATTAAAAGCCTTGAAGATGTATTTGAGGAAGCAAAAGATGTAATGAAACGTCTGGAAAAGGGAGAAAAGGTCAAAAAACACGAAGGCATTTCATTTGAAAACCTCGATGTAATGAGAAAGGTGCTTACAGAAGAGCGGTTAAGGATATTAAAGACCATAAAGAAGGAACACCCATCCTCGATTTACGAGCTTGCAAAGATTCTTAGGAGAGATATGAAAAACACCTTTGATGACGTACAATATCTTGCCCAGGTAGGATTCATAGAGATTAAGAAGACAAAAGAAGGTAGAGAAAAAGCAACCCCGATTGTAAACTATGATAAAATACTCCTCGAAATTCCTGTTTAAAGGTAAGGATGTTTAATATGATTGCGCGCATATCAATCGTATAACAAAAAGGGGTGGATAACTGGAAATTCGCTCTGGCCAGTTGGACGGACTTTTAATTTGGTATGAAGTATTAAGAGCATGCAGGAGATGAATAATGACAAAACTTTTAGAAAAGGCATTTGAAGAAGTGGCAAAGCTTCCGGAAAAGGAACAAAATACCTTTGCCAGTTGGATCCTTGAAGAACTTGCCTCCGAGCAACGCTGGGAGAAAGCATTTACTGACTCACAGGATAAGCTCGCTAAATTAGCAGACGAAGCGCTTGCAGAACATCGCGAAGGTTAAAACCCATGTGCTTGACCCAGAGAACGTATGAAATCTTACACAACTCAGCGCTTTCGCAAGGCAATAGAACTATTGTCAGAAGACGTTCGAAAACAGGCAAGGGCAGAATATAATAAACTCATATCACAGATTGCAGGATGACAGTAGGAAAATTTCGGCGTTGCCTACGGCGCGCCCACTTAGTTTATAAGTGGCTGCGGTATGAGGGGGAGAAGCCGGTCCATCCTGCGCTTTTAATTATAAGGAGATTTTATTGTGAAAATATCAGATTTAACGATTGAAGAGTTTGAAGATCTGCTTCGCAAAACAATAGAGGAAGAGATTGAGGACCTCTACATCATGTTAGACCCTACCATAAAGGCAAAGATTGAGGAAGGGTTAGCGGATATCAGGGAGGGTAAGGTTGTTTCCTTGGATGACCTTATAGCCAGAAGGAAGACTAACCGTGGGAAGGTTTAAGGTTGTCTTGTCTGATAAAGCTGGCAAAGATACCGATGCATTATCAGACGATGACTTTGATCGCGTAGTAAACGGATGCAAACGGCTTGAAGATAATCCGTTCCCCGACGGTAAGCACATCAAGAAGCTTAGAGGTTACGAAGATCTCTATCGTTTAAGAATTGGTGATTACCGGATCGTCTTTGAATGGAAAGGATCGCAAATTAACATCGCAAGAATTCTCACCAGGCAGGATTTTGGGAAAAAGTATTAAATCAAACATAATGCAGGATGACAGTAGGAAAATTTCGGCGTTGTCTACGGCGTGGAACACACGTAGAGACGCAAAATGTTGCGTCTCTACAGTGTCTGCGATATGAGGGGGAGAAGCCGGCCCTCCATCCTGCAAAATATAAGGGCATGCAACTTCAACAGGGTTATTCCAGGAACTTTCATTTTTTAACCATCCTTTTTGTGGTCATACCTTTCTATTTTCTTCAATTGTAGTCAAACTATAGTTACTTTTTTCTAAAATTTGCATTCCCTCCCTCAAACTTTCAATGTTATAATGGTTTGTGCTTTTCGGACCAGTAGTGAAGGGTCATTTTGGGTAAAATAGGTGATGAAAGGAGGTCCGAAAAGATAGGGATGAGAAAGCGTTTTCATTCAGAGTTTATGACAAAAGTAGTCCTGGAGGCAATAAAAGGAGAAAAGACAATAGCGGAGTTATCGTCGGAATACGAAGTACACAATAGGACGCAGATAGTAAATTGGCGGAAACGAGCATGAGATGAGCTGGCAGAGATATTCCAGGGGTAGGGAAAGAATGCAATCTTCCATGAGGCAGATAGGGTTGTATCTTATTCCATAGATAATATGTGAAAAATTAGAGAAGGGAAAAAGGTCAAAAAGTATGAAAGCATTTCGTTTTAAAATCTTGAGGTGATACTGTTTATGATTAGTAGAGGAATCTCCCCATCATCCCCTCTTTCGCAAGGAGGGGATCGAAGCAAAAGAGGGAAATGATAGGGAAGACTTATATGTTTAAGATAAATAGAAAAATACATACCAAATTATGAAATAAAGAGAAAATTAATTAAAATCTTATTACTCCATATCTAAAAACATCTTTAAAAAATTGATACAATCTTGTTTTTACCGTTAATTAATATTAAGAATAAGATATTATTTTATAATTACTTACATTAATATAATGTTTGAGTATTATTGACTGGCATGTGAATGATAAAAAGGCAAGGGAGTATAATTTTAATTTTTTGTAATTTCACTACATATTTGAAATAGTCACAGCAAGAAGTGTGACATGGCACAAGGGTGTGACGTCTGAAAGTGTGACATGGCAAGGTAGAAACGCAACTCATATTGCCTTAAAAAAACATATTTTTCATTCAGACAAGAATAAGTTCAACGATGTTAAAAGTATTTTTAACTTTAAAAAATAAGAAGTTTTTCCAAAATTTGCCACAATGCTTTCTCTTAATAAGTTGAGTTTGTATATTGCAATTGTGTGGCAATTTTTTATGAGAAAGGAAAGTAGAAAAATATGTTACAGAAAAAATACTTCTGGATGAATCTTGTATGTTTTTACTTTTTATTTACCCTCTCATTTGAGATAAAAGCAGTATTTTCGGATGAAATAAAAATGATTGATGGTAATATTTTAGAAGGAGAGATAGGAAAAGTTAACGAAGAAGCATTTTCTTTTCGAAAGGAAGATGGAAGCGAGATTGATATTCAACTGAAGGATGTAAATTTTATTTCCAAAGGTAATGAGATTATTATTGTAAATCATTCAAAAGAAGGGCTTTCCATCCTTAGGCTGCCGAAACCAGAGAATATCTCTATAAAAAATATTGATTACACAACAACTGATACACTTATTTTACCCGGAACAGAAATTGAATCAACGGAAGTTGCCGATGAAGAAACAGAACAGATACTGGAATTTACTGATGACGGACAACCTTCTGACACTGACAAAAAAGTTCAATCAACATCGGAACAGCCATCTTCTGTTAGCGCTGAAGAGGTTGTTCAAACAGAGGAAAAAGAAGTAATACCTCCGCAGAGGACGTGGAAAGGAAATGTTGATGCAGGTATGAATATCAAAGATGGAAATACAGAGTCTGCTACAACCCATATAAAAGGCAGTTACGCAAATATAAGAAGTTTGGATAATATATTTTTTGATGCACTGATACTCTATGAAACCGTAACCGATAAAGCTACCGATGAAGATGTAGAGACTGCCAATGAGCAGCGCGCTACGGGAAAATATGAATACAAGCATACCCTCAGACTCTATTCTTTTTTTAACCAATACTTTGAGCATGATGAGATCGAGAGGTTAAGTTATCGGTCTATTTCATCTCCGGGTGTTGGTTATCGGTTCATCGATAAAGAGCATTTAAAATACAAAGCAGAAGCTGGCCCCGCGTATACTTATGAAAGGTTTCACGGTGGAATTACAGATGAGTATTTAGGTATAAGGATCGGTCAGTATTTAGATTGGCGTATACTCGACACAATAACATTTTACGCAAAAGCAGAGTATGTACAGAGCGCTGAAAATACCAGCGATTGGCGTGTGGATTCTGGTTTAGGAGTCAGGCATAATTTAACAAAATCCATTGCATTGAGTTTAGAACTCCTTGATCAGTATGATAACACACCGGCTGAAGGAGCGGAAAAAGAGGATAGGACGCTTATTGGTAGCGTAGGCTATAGTTTTTAGAGAGGTCAAAGAAGGATATAGATATCTCCTCCATTGGATAATAATGAGGGTTGACTCTGTATGCATCAAGCTAAGGATTTCTATGTTCATGAGCTTCATGAGTAGAATAGGTTTCAACCCTTTCCCTCCTGAGGAACCATACGATCAGGTACTTCTGAATTCGGGAAACAGAGTTTCCCGTACAAGTATGTTCCCAAACAGACAGACTGGGTCAAATGAATTTTGTTCTTTGATAATTTCACGGATAATAAAAGATAAAGAGGCAATAATTTCTTAAAGCCAGTTCTTTTTAGCTTGCCATGATGAAGTTACTTAACTTTTCTAGCACAAAGGCAGTAATCCCTTTCTTGTTACATTGCCTGTAACTTTAAGATGAGGGCTGGAACTCCAACAAGAGTTATCATTCGGGCTATGTTGAAACAGGTAGAGAGAACAGAAAGCTCTGCATTGACCCCTTGTGTTCCCCGTAACAAGAATTGGCCTGCTCCTAAATTCCGTTTCATGTGCCCAAAGGGTAATTCTACCTTTTCTTTTCTCAATCGGTACACCTCTTGTCCCTGAGGACTCTGATACAAAGCTTCAAGATGTTCTTTGAGTTCTTCATCTCTCAATCGGATTACTCTTCTGCCATCTCGACAAGAAGTGCAAACTCCAAAATGGGGACATTCCCGGCAGTCTTTCCCCTTTGCTTTGTATGCTCTTTTGTCTGGATCAGAGAAAGCTGCGCCACTATAGGTGAGTCTTTTTCCCCGGGGACAAACATATTCATCTGTGGTGGAATTATACCGGAATTGCTCCTTGCCAAAGGGTTTTACTTGAGTTGATTATCAAATTGATTGAGATCATGATTCTCACTGACTGCTTCGGTTGAGACAATCAAACCATGCTTTTCATCAACTACCATTTGAGCATTATATGAGGCATGGGTTCCCTGACGCCCTTTCGCTTTTACACAATCCTGATCAACGGTATTGATCGATGACTTCTTGGTCTCCTGAAGGGTCTTTGCGATGTCCTGAATCGTTGCCGGTAATTTCTCTTGATCCATCAGTTCCTTGGTTATCTTAACCAGAGACTCTTTTTCCTCTTCTTGCTGGTCAAGACGTTCTGCCTCATCTACTAAACGATCGATGTTCTTTGAAATATTCTCAAGATACTCTTCACACTTTTTCTCAGTCCAGGTATTCTTGATAGAGGCATTTGCTCGAAATTTACTGCCATCAATAAATAAGGTGTTTCCCTCAACAAGATCGAGTTTCATACACAGTTTTACACTCATTTTGAGAACGTTTTTAATGGCTTCTTTATTTTCACTGCGAAATCTGGCTATGGTTCGATAATCGGGTTTTAACCCGGACACGAGCCAGATAAACGGGAGATTATGATGACAAGCTCTTTCGAGCCTTCTGGAGCTACGATTACCGTAGGAATATCCATAAATAATCAGTTTTAACATCGCTTGGGGATAATATTCATGGGCCCCTGCCTTATCGCCTTGGACAAGAATCCCTAATTCTTCTAGATTAAGAGCATCTACAAATGCATCATATACTCTTACGGGATCTTCAGGGCCAATGTATTGATCTATTGTTGGAGGAAAAAAGTTATTTGCATTCGATTTCCTATTTTATATGCCATGGTATATCTCCTTGGTCCTCTTGAACTATTTGATTTTCAAAAGATTATACCCTATATAAACCTTGTTTCATCAATAAACACTATATATAGATAGATTTTCTCATTTGACCCAGTCTGAGAGTTTGGGAACAAGCCAACAAGCCACTAAAGCTTAGCTTGATTGTATAGAAATTTTTATTTTATGTAAGCGGTTTTCAGGGTGGCACGGACAAACGGAGTTTGCCCGTGCTTGCTTCAAATGCCAACGTGGATAGGGAATATAACACACTGACAAACAGAGTTTGTCAGTGCCACCCTTGACTAAACGACAACTTGATGCATATGGGATTGACCTTAAGCCGGAAGCTGCTTCTATTTACACGGTTTTTGACCGACATGGATAGTAACGATCCCGAGTGTCCTTGAGTATATTTTTACATCCTCAAGTCCGCAAGCT
Organism: Candidatus Jettenia sp. AMX1; assembly: GCF_030263775.1. Classification (NCBI taxonomy): domain Bacteria; kingdom Pseudomonadati; phylum Planctomycetota; class Candidatus Brocadiia; order Candidatus Brocadiales; family Candidatus Brocadiaceae; genus Candidatus Jettenia; species Candidatus Jettenia sp. AMX1. Next base: position 94,809 of record NZ_SZPP01000015.1, on the reverse strand, counting down.
TCCATCTGTGTTTGTAAACCATACCGGTCCGGGAAGTTTAATACCGATGTGGGGAGATATGAGTATGCGTTATATCTGCTGCGTGAAATGAGCCTTCCAATAAAAGGTAGTATCCTTTTAAAATACGTGTAATAGATTGTGTTGAATAGGGGGCTTGTAGGTTGCGAAAACTCCAGGATTACAACGCGGCCCCCTGGGGCTGTTATTCTCATCATTTCGGTAATGCCAGACTTCAAATCCGATACATTCCTTATTCCAAAGGCTACAGCAGAGATTTGAAAATAGTTATCATGGAAAGGCAATCGTAAAGTATCGGCCTCAATAACTTGTATTCTATCCGAAAGTTTTCTCTTCCTGAGTTTATGATCTGCAATCCTTACCATTTCATGACAAAAGTCACTTCCAATAACTTTACCATCCTGATTTAGTACCTTAGAGTAAGCAATTGCCAGATCGCCAGTTCCTGTACACACATCAAGAACATGTGCGTCAGGAGCAACGTTACTGACCTTTACAGCAAATTTTCGCCATTTTTTATCAAAGTTAAAACTTAAAATAGTATTTAAGAGGTCATATACCCTTGCGATTGAGCCAAACATTTGCTGGATATAATCACCCTTTTTTGTTAATAATTCAGTTTGTGTAAGCATCTCTTTTTAAATTTTTTGTAAAATTCGTGCAAATTCGTGTTCATTCGTGGCTAAATTCCATATAAATTCCACTTTTTATTCACCAGATTAACGACCTCTGGTGACATCTTGATATCGTCAGGCCATTCCCTGGGAAAGCCTTCTTCAGGCCATTTTTTTGTGGCATCGATACCCATCTTCGAGCCGATTTTAGGCAGGGCGGATGCATGTTCGAGGGCATCAAGCGGACCATCCACAAAGGTAATATCCCTGCGCGGGTCTACATTGTTTCCCACCCGCCACATTACCTCATCCACACTTTGTACATTAACATCCTTATCGACCACCACAATGATCTTAGTAAACATCATCTGCCCCATACCCCATATCCCGTGCATAACCTTCTTCGCCTGGAATGGGTATCGTTTATCGATAGAGAGAAAAGCAAAGTTGTGAAAGACGCCAAAGAGAGGCAAGTTCATATCGATAATCTCAGGAATCATGAGCTTTAAAAGTGGGAGAAACAATCGTTCCGTTGCTTTTCCCATATAGCAATCTTCCATAGGAGGTTTGCCCACAATGGTAGTGGGATAGATTGGCTCTCTCCGCTGCGTGATGCAGGTAATGTGAAATACCGGATAATAATCAGCGGGCGAATAATAACCGGTATGGTCGCCAAAAGGGCCTTCAATATGGGTTTCCTTGGGATCAACATATCCCTCCAGTATAATCTCTGCGTTTGCAGGCACTTCCATATCGATCGTCTTGCAGGCTACCATTTCTACGTTCTTTTTTCTCAAAAAACCTGCAAAGACCATTTCATCTACTTCCGGTGGAACAGGCGCCGTAGCTGCATAGGTAATGGCGGGGTCGCAGCCCAGTGCTACGGCCACGGGCATGCACTTGTCTTCTCTCTGATAATCCCGATAGTGCCGGGCTCCATCATGGTGGATATGCCAGTGCATACCGGTTGTCTTATCGTCGTAAACGTGCATACGGTACATACCGACATTTCTATTACCTGTTTTCAGATTTTTTGTAAAGACTAATGGGAGCGTGATAAATTTACCGCCATCCCCCGGCCAACACTTAATGATAGGTATTTTTGCGAGGGATGGTTCTGTTTCATATACAACTTCCTGGCAAGGCGCGTGCTTTACGGTTTTAGGAGGAAATTTTGAGAATGTCATTAACAGGTGTGGGATAAACTTGATTTTGTCAATAAAGCTTGATGGTATTTCAGGCTTAACAAGATTCGCTATTTCCTGTGCAATCTCATCTACGTTTTTTACATGAAGAGCCATAGCCATGCGCTCATACGAGCCAAAGGCGTTGATAAGAATCGGTATTGAATATCCCTTTACCTTTTCAAAGAGAAGAGCAGGGCCGTATGCCTTGGAGATTCGGTCAGTAATCTCTGTAACTTCCAATTCAGCAGAGACCTCTGTTTTAATGCGCTTTAACTGCCCGGAGTCTTCCAGTTTTCTTATAAAATCTGATAAATCTTGATAAGCCATAGTTATTTACTATAAAAAATAAGGTGTAGAATGTAAATCTTTACGATATTGAACCATAAAGCCGCACAGGTATAAAATGTTGATACTATTCGAATTATCGTGAATGAATCTATAAATAACCGTATAGGTGTTAAAAACTTTATTAAAATACAACATTGTAACAAAAAAAACAAATGATATTTATTACCACTATGGTATAATTACATACTTAAATGTATTTAGATTTAAATAAAAGTATAGGGGAGAAAATACGGTTTTACAAGACGAGAATATATGAACCCTAATTTTTTTATACGCGATATTCCCATATGTGGGGATTTAATTTTGTCTCCTATGGCAGGATTTTCCGATATTCCTTATAGGCTCATTTGCCGGGAATTTGGTATGGCAATGAGTTGTGCAGAAGTGGTTTCTATGGACGGGGTGTTGTGGAAAAACAGGAAAACCTTTCAATTGCTTGATTTTAGACCAGTTGAGAGACCTGTCTCATTTCAGATACTTGGTAACGATGAAGATAAAATTGCGGAGGCCAGTCGCATGATGGAAGCGCTGGGGCCGGATGTTATCGATGTCAATATGGGCTGTTCTGTGTCGGATATAGCCGGCAAAGGAGCCGGGGCAGGGCTTCTGAAAAATCCCCAAAAGATTAGAAAGATTTTCCAGAAATTAACGAAAGTGCTCCGTGTTCCGGTAACCGGTAAAATTCGGTTAGGATGGGACGATAAGTCACGCAACTATCTGGATGTTGCCCGGATTCTCGAAGAAAATGGCGCCGCACTTATTGCCGTTCATGGCCGTACAAGATCTCAATTCTTTCGCGGCAAGGCCGATTGGGATGCGATTGCAGAGGTTAAGCAGGCTGTAAAGATCCCGGTAATTGGTAATGGCGATGTAAGATGTGTCGCAGATATTGAACGCATGAAACAGCATACCGGGTGCGATGGTGTAATGATTGGACGGGCCGCTATCGGCCATCCATGGATTTTTCAACGCAGGGACAGAAGTCAGATAACATACCGTGAAAAGATCGAACTCATCCGGCGCCATATATCACTTATGCAGGCATACTATGGAAAGGAGATCGGTATTATCCTTTTCCGCAAGCATATAGTTAAATATATTATGTCCATGCCCATGGCTACTGAGTTGCGTCCCTATTTATTACAATGCGATAGTTCCGAAGAGATCCTCGAACTTGTGACTTCTCATGTGGAGCGTATCCAGGAGCATAAGGTTGCGTAAGGTATTTGATTTCGGATACGGATGAATGTAGCTTATCAGAATATTTATTTGACAGGATTGGCAAGATAGACAGGATATGAGAAAGGATAGTAAAAGATGGGCAGGACAGGCTGAAAAACAATAGAGTAAAGAGGATAAAAATTCTGTAAATCCCGTCTAAAATTGAATAACAGTGCATCATTCATAATTAAAAAAAAGAAAGAACAATGAAAACAGGTATTGTATTAATTTCACATGGCAGTAAATTGAGCAGCGGCAATGATGGGTTATTTAAGGTGGCTGATATGCTGCGTGCAATGAATCGGTGGGACATGGTAGAAGGGGCCTTTTTGCAATTGGCAGAACCGGGATTTGGAGAAGTCGTAAAAAGAATCGTTGAGCATGGAATTCATCGGATCGTAGTGGTACCGTTGTTATTATTCAAAGGAAACCATGTCTACAAAGATATCCCTGAAATGATGGAAAACGAAAAGGCAAAATACCCACAGGCAGAGTTTCTCTATGCCGATAATATCGGCGCAGATGAGCGGATTGCCCTGATTGCCGCTGACCGTATTTATGAGGCATTGATAGAAAAACAGTACGGAGGCAAACCTCGTATCGAACAGCCACAGGACATTGTTGACGAGAGCTTTGAGATTATTGATAAACTCGTTGATTTACAATCTGTACCAGAACTGCACAGGCCAATCATTCAACGCGCTATTCATGCTACCGGTGATACAGAATATGCATATAATTTGATTTTCCACCCAAAGGCTGTCGGGGCAGGTATACGCTCTTTGAAAGACGGGAAGAATATTGTCACTGATGTGAATATGGTTAAATCCGGAATCAATAAAGGGCCTGTTGAGAAGTTTGGGGGTAAGATAATTTGTAAAATTGCCGAGAAATCTGTTGCTGAGGACGCAAATCGTTTGGGTAAAACTCGCGCCATAGTAGCTATGCAGCAATCTATTCATGAGATGAAAGATGGGATTGTCGCCATAGGCAATGCTCCTACTGCCTTGTTTGAACTCATTGATCTGATAAAAAAAGGGTTGGCACAACCGGCTCTCGTGATAGGTATTCCGGTTGGTTTTGTAGGCGCAGTTGAGGCAAAATATGCGTTAAAGGATGTCTCTATTCCTTATATAACCAACACAAACCGGAAGGGCGGTAGCGCTGTGGCGGTATCGATCGTTAATGCGCTTATAAAATTAGCTAAAGAGTAGTAAAGTTTTTGTAACACGTTCAATCATAATCCTATTTTGATGTATGTCTTTACGATCTGGTTATACAACAGGAAGTTGTGCAACAGCGGCAGCTAAGGCAGCAGCTATCGGCTTAATGAAGGGAAAGATTCCCGATGAGGTGGAGATTGATACCCCGATTGGGGTAAAACTTAAACTGGGCATCCTCGACAAGCGGTTGTCAGATATGGTGTCAGAGTGTGCTGTGCAGAAAGATGCCGGAGACGACCCTGATGTGACGAACGGATGCAGGATATATGCCCGGGTTGAGTGGATCGATACTGAGGCGATAGAAATCGACGGTGGTGAAGGAGTAGGCCGGGTTACGAAACCAGGACTGCAGGTAGCGGTGGGCAATGCTGCGATTAATCCTGTGCCAAGACGTATGATTGAAGATGCTGTAAGAGAAGCGATCGGCAGTGGTGTTGGAGTAAAGGTTATAATCTCTGTCCCTGAAGGGAGGACTTTAGGAGAAAAGACGTTCAATCCCAGACTCGGTATAACAGGGGGGATCTCCATTATCGGCACTACAGGGATTGTCCGTCCTATGTCAGAAGAATCTTTTAAAACATCTTTATTATGCGGACTTGACATCGCCCGGGGAATTGGATATGAGACGGCAGTCCTGGCGCCTGGCAGCCTCGGTGAACGTTCCATTCTGAATCTGGTTGATATCCCCAAGGACCAGGTTATCCAAATAAGCAATTTTGTCGGTTTTATGTTAGAGGAGGCGCAAAAAAGACTTTTCAAGAAGATTATACTTGCAGGACATCCAGGTAAACTGGCAAAGCTGTTACGGGGTGATTTCCATACCCACAGCGCTGTTTCAAAGCCTGCAAATGATATTCTGATAGATATTATGCAACGTGCTTCTCTTCCTGATAGCGTACTCAAGGCCTTAAAAGATGTTTCTACCGTAGAGGGGATAATTGAATTATTACGAGACAATTTCCTATCAGTTATGAACAAAGTAGCAGATGAGATAGAGGGGAAGGTATTGGCATTTTATAAGAATAAACAGTCGTCATTTGCTATTCCGGAGGCTGGTGTAATCTTATTTGATATGAAGGGTTCAGTTATTGGTATTTCACACATTGCTCAAACATGGCTAGAGATTACAAAAACAAAGTCGTTATCATCGGTTGTGGACCAGGGTTAAAGGCTTATATTTCTCCCAAGGCCCTCTATAATATTAACAAAGCCGATATCCTCGTAGGAAGCCGGCGTCTGTTAAAATTGTTTCCGGATATAGATGCTAAAAAAATGATCCTGGAAAAGAATTACAAAATTATGGTGGAGAGAATCAGTGCCTGGCGCTCTACAAAGCAGGTTGTAGTGCTGGTTAGTGGCGACCCGTGTTTTTTCAGTTATACAAAGATGCTGGCAAAAGACATAGGCCGTGAATCCTGCCTGATCATTCCCGGCATCAGCAGTATGCAGCTTGCCTTTGCGGCTATTGGCGAATGCTGGGACGATGCGTGCTTTATGAGTTTACACGGAAGAGATACCGAATATGCAGAGCTTGTGAAAAAGGTTAGAGAGCAGGGTAAGGTTGGAATATTGACAGACCATAAGAATACACCCGCTATTATTGCCCGCCGGTTATTAGAAAATGGAATCCGGGAGAGACGTATGTTTGTATGCGAGAATCTTTCCCTTCCGGATGAACGTGTCCACGAGGCAGATTTAATTTCTGCATTGAATATAAAGACAAATGGGCTGGTTGTGGTGATTATCACAAAGAAGTAATTGTTTCGTTAGCCACGAACTGACACGAATAGGCACGAATAAAAAAGGACATGGTACAAGTTTCGTTATAAATTTATATTCATGTATAGGATTTTTAATTCCGTAGGGCAACCCTTTAGGGTTGCTCTCCCCCATGCGCGTTCAGGCGAGGAGGAAGCAAGGCTAAAGCCTTGCCCTGCATTTATGTATAGGAAATTCAAAGTTTTTCATGATTTAATGTATAGGATTTCAAACTAACTATGTAGTGGCAAGGCGCGCCTTGCCACTACCGTATTTAACTCGTGGTCAAGTAACTATAAGGCATGTATTTTATTTGAATAAATTCGTGTTCATTCGTGTAAATTCGTGGCTAAACATTCTCCAGGTAATTTCTACGGCATCGGTTTAGGTCCGGGTGATCCGGAACTCCTTACGTTAAAAGCAATTCATACAATTCAGAAGGTGGACTATATTTTTGTTCCAAAATCTTCTTTAAAAGAAGATAGCCTGGCGCTGGAGATTGTTAAGGATTACGTAAAAGATAAAAAGGTAATAGAACAGGTGTATCCCATGACGAAGGATACCGCGATTCTCAATACCGCATGGTTTAAAGCTGCAGAAGAGGTATATGCTCAAGTCGTAGCCGGGCATGAAGTTGCTTATCTTACCCTTGGAGACCCCCTGACTTTTAGCACCTATATTTATTTGCTGCGCCATTTAACTTCTATGCTGCCAGATCAATGCATACACACCATTCCTGGTATCACTTCATATAATGCTGCTGCATGTTTAGCTAATTATCCGCTCCTGGCAGGGGATGAAAAATTGGCAGTAATTCCGGTACCAACAGATATGAATACATTACGCCCTATCCTTGAAACATTTAATACGGTTGTGATGATGAAGGTCGCCAAGAAATTGGATGAAGTGATTCAATTACTTGAGGAGTTAAAACTAGCAAAAAATGCTTTGTTTGCTTCTTACATTGGTCAGAAAAATGCATTTCTTACGTGCGATCTTATATCCCTGAAAAGCAGTGGAAGAGGGTATATGTCGGTTCTTATAGTGAAACAAAGGAAATAATGAAAAGAAATGAGTCTATAAACTGAGAGAAATTTGTCTAAGATTCTGGATAAATTTTAGAGAAAGATAGTCGGCCTCTAAAAGATTTCTGAAATGAAAATTAATTGTTAAAGTTTTCTTTATCTTTTTAAGTATTCGGTGATTAAAAGAGTAAAGAAAAGAAGAAATTAGATGCTTGTAATCTAATTCAGGAATGATTGGAATAATCTTTGCCATACTATTATGAAAATCGGTATAACGTTCTTTCTATGTTTCAAAACGAAAATATTATAATAAGGAGAAAATTAATGAAGAGAATGATATGTTTATTGATTTTACTCTGTATAATAACAATAACAGGTAACATAGGTGCTGCGCTGGCTCATGGATTAATTATTTACCCTGCAAAAGGCCAGAGTCAGGAGCAGATGGAAAAGGATAAATATGAGTGTTACTCCTGGGCAAAACAACAGACCGGATTTGATCCCATGGTAGCGTCCATTTTGATGGGTCAAAGCCACTGCTTTTTTCTATAAAAAATGTAATTGAGTGCTCACCGAATGGTGAATGCCAGCCCGTAACACCCGAAGATGTTAATTTGCCACATTTTCTTATGATAGATTTTAAGGAAAAGACAATCAGTCCTTTAGTTGAAGGCAAGGAAGACCAAAATACTCGCATTAAACGCATGGAAAGTATAGAAGGAAAGTTGATTCTGCAAGGAGCAGAAAAGGGTAGAGAAGGTATAAGAAATGTTATTGGCTGGACGGCATCAATTTCGGAAGAGACGGGTAAAACCGTGGTGACAATCTCCGGTGACGATGTAGCTTTTGTCGTTTTTGGCGCCTGTCTGCCCCGTTAGAATCTCTTGATGGGAATATTATGATTGAGAATTTCAATAGCGTGTGGGGATTATCTTATCTTGCATGAAATTGAACTTATTGTTCCTGCCTTTTCAAAGGAATACATGTGCCCTATGCTGTCCGGTCTCAATCATTGATCACTGCTCTATGATATTTTGTTTTGAGACCGCTCATAGTAATGCATGATAAAAGAGAGTATGAGGATTGTTTCAGAAAAGATCCTTGCAATGATATCGTATGTTTAATCTATCGTAAGACGTTCTTTTAGAAAATCAGTTTAACTTTTGGCAATACTTCATTTCATTAGAGGAGGGACGGTTATGAAAAAAGGTCTTCATCTTTTCCTTCTGTGGGTAGGTATTCTTACGGCTTTTTTTCTTGTGTCGGGTTGTGTGCATTATCCTGTCAACAAACCCCTCACAAAAATCGATCCTGACAGCGGGTACCGCGGGAAGTTTATGGGTACACCCGGAAATTCTCATGAAATGGCTTTATTTCTTACATTCTCAGGTGGCGGTACACGGGCCTCTGCTTTAGCGTATGGTGTTCTGGAAGAGCTGAGAAAGACAGAAGTAACACTGCACGGTCAAAGGCGGAGACTGCTCGATGAGGTTGATGGCATTGCTGGTGTATCCGGAGGCAGTTTTACCGCTGCGTACTACGGTCTCTTTGGTGACCGTATCTTTGAGGATTTTGAACAGAAATTCCTGAAGAAAAATGTTCAGGGTGCCCTTGTACGGAGGATGTTACTGAGACCTGACAACTGGGTTCTTCTTTCCTCTCCCTTTTTTGATCGCAGTGACCTTGCCGGTGAGTATTATAATAAACATATTTTTGATGAAAAAACCTTTGCTGATCTAGCGGCCAGGAAAGGCCCTATGATCCATATTAATGCAACCGATATGGTGACGGGTATAAGGTTGGCATTTCACCAGGATGCATTTGATGCAATCTGTTCTGATATATCCAGCTTCCCGGTTGCGCGTGCCGTAGCCGCTTCATCAGCGGTACCCATCCTCCTTACCCCGATTACTATTCGTAACTATTCCAACAATTGTGGTTATACACTTCCCGAACAAATGGATAGGGTTTTAAAGGAACAGGATACTTCATCACGGCAATTTCATCTGGTAAGCAACATCAGACCCTATCTGGATTCTGAGAAAAGGAAGTATATCCATCTCGTTGATGGTGGTGTATCCGATAATCTTGGGCTGAGAGCTGCTCTTGATAGGATACTAGCCCTTGGAAGTTTTTGGGATTCGGTTAAATATTTGGGACTTGAGAATATCCATAAGGTGGTTTTCATTGTAGTAAATGCAGAGACCACGGTTGATAACAAATTGAGTCTTCTGGGACAGCCACCTCCCTTCTCCGCAATGCTCAAGTCGTATTCATCGGTATCGATTACGCGATACAATTACGAGACCGTTATGCTGCTCAGAGAGAGTTTTCACAAATGGACAGAAGAGGTTCAAAAAAACAGGTGCGGAGATGGGCCGATCATAACGGAGTCGGGTGGCTGCGGAGATATCAAATTTTATCTCGTTGAAGTCAGGTTTGATATGTTAAAGGATGATACCGAACGCGAATACCTCAAGGGCTTACCGACCTCATTTAAATTATCCGCAGAACAGGTTGATCATCTGCGTGAAGTTGCTCATCGAATACTCACAGAATCAAAGGACTTCCAGCAGCTTCTGGCAGAATTGCAATAATAGTATTGTTATTTGCGTATTTTACCATTTTGACAATTTTAGAAAGGAGGATAAGTTGAAAATATCAAAAAAGGTAGTAGGTATAATAATTGCTCCGTTCATAGTCATGATGACAGTATCATGTGCACAAACCCGCCATTCAGGTTTTCTCTCCGATTATTCTGGTTTTAAAGAAGGTCCTTCAGACGGGGCTGATCTCGTTTATATGAAGGAAGACGTTGATTTCAGCAAATATAATAAAATCATGATGGACCAGGTAGTTTTTTATTTCAGCGAGGATTCAGAAAACAAGGGTATCCAGCCAGAAGTGATGAAAGAGTTGGCTGATGAATTTCATAAGACCTTTGCAGAAGTGGTTGGCGCCGACTATCCTTTTACCGAAACGCCTGGACCCGATGTAGTTCGTATGCGTACTGCGATAACCGATATAAAGCAGAGCCATCCAGGCATTGGGGTTGTAACTACCATAGTTCCGCAAGCCCTTGTTATCAGTACAATCAAGAAAGCAGCAACGGGAAAACATACGGGTGTTGGAAGTGCAAGCATGGAAGTAGAGTTCCTTGACTCAATGAGCAATGAGCGCATTGCTGCCGCTATTGATACAAGATCGGGGGGAAAACTCGCTGGCTGGTCTAAATATGGGGCAGTAAAGGAAGCCTTTAAATTCTGGGCGGAAAGGCTCAAAAAACGCCTTGATAAACTTCACGGCAGGGAGGGATAGACTACAAAGGATTTTGTGTATAGTATTCAAGGGATGAAACCGGAGAGTATTTTATATGGGGTGGCACGGACAAACTTGTTTGTCCGTGCTCATGGAATCAAACCACGGTTCATTTTATAGTGATCAATGATTGAAACCAGACAGCATATGGCGAAGACGAGGTTTTGTAAACCACATGCTCTACGGTATATCGATTAATCTTTACCAGAGAGACAGGTTTGAAACCTGTCTCTAGTGCGCCTGAAAGTGCACAATGCCAAAAGGGTGAAAGTCTCTTTCAGGGAAAACGCTTTCCGTCCTGTAACCGACCGTAACTGCGACACCGTGAGGTGTGGTGGGGAGCAATGGGTGGTTGGAGACGGAATGGCAGGAAGGCAAGGTGCATGAATCAGGGATACCTGAGAGAGTGGGAGTGACACTCTCTCAGGAGTCAGAACCTCCATAAGAGCGAGGAAGCACCGTAATGGGTGTGGAGCAAAGGAAGGTAGGAAGGTGGAGGTATGAAGTGGATAAGACAGGAAGTCAAAACCAATGTCAGTGGCAGAAATGCCGAAGCAAATTGGAGAAATCCAGAGAAAGAGGATTGAACCTGGCTTAGAGCGGAGTACCTGTTGACAGTCGGTAGAAGACGAATGGTGAGGAGCGCTGTCATTATTGTTAGGACTGGGTTGTTCACATATACCACACCTCAGATACTAATTGGTCGATCCCGATGGGGAAACCACTGACTGGAGAGCCGTATGCGGGAGACCCGCCTGTACGGTTCGGAGGGAGGGGAGGCGAAAGCCTTCCCTACCCCTATCACCTGAAACGCCTGGAGAGATACAAGATTTTGCAATGGTAGAGATGCAAGATTTTGCGTCTCTACCTAATCCCGTAGGGATGTTATGATTATAGCATTTCTGAAATCATTAGAAAAATTTGATCGTGAACAATTTGAGATTTGATGAGATGGGGGGCTATGATTTTCAAAAGTCGAATCCTCATCGTAGCGTTCCTTGCACCGATCATTGATCTTACTGGTTGCATAGGCATTGGGCCACGGTTTCTGGCGCGGGACCGGTTTGATTATACCACCGCCATTTCTGACTCCTGGAAGGACCAGATGCTTCTGAATATGGTGAAGATGCGCTACGCCGATGCACCTGTTTTTCTTGATGTAAACTCTGTTATCAGCCAATATGCACTGGATAGTGTAGTTAGTGTGAACTCTTCCTGGAGCAGCCCCAAGACAGGATTTGGAGGTGGTAATATCCTCGGTATTGGTGGAATCGGAAGATACTTTGACCGACCTACTATAACATACAGTCCCATGACAGGGGAACGATTTGCCCGGAGCCTGATGAAGCCCATTCCTCCCATTTCTCTCCTTACCATGATTCAAACCGGTTATCCTATCGATCTGGTTTTCAGGCTCTGCATACATGCCATTAACGGGATACAGAATCGCTTCGGAGGAGGGGTGAGGGCGCGTCAGGCAGATCCTGAGTTCTATCCTTTGCTTGAGAGGATGAGAAAAGTTCAGAGTGAGGGAGTTATGGGGATGCGGGTAAAAAAAATAGATAAAGAAGAGGCCTCTCTCGAGATCTTTTTCCGTGAGAGGGCAGATCAAACAATGGCAGAGGATATCCGCGCTATCAGAAATATCCTTGGCCTCGACCCTAACGTAAAAGAATTCAAGGTAATCTATGGCTCTTTTTCCCCAAGTGACAAAGAAGTCGCTATTCTTACCCGGTCGATTTTAGAGATTATTTCTGATTTGGCTTCTTATATTGATGTGCCCGATGTACATGTGGCAGAGAAACGCGTAAATCCGGTACTGGCGGATCAATCTGCAGGTACTCCTCCTGTGTCTCTGATTCGGATATACAGTTCTCAGGAAAAACCTTCGGATGTCTTCATTTCGGTTCCTTATCGGGGTTACTGGTTTTGGATTGACGATAAGGACTTGCCATCCAAGAGCTTGTTTTCCTCCTTGATGTTTGTCATTACCCTTATGGAGACAGAAGGTAAAGAAGGCGCTCCGATTGTGACAATACCTGCGGGTGGTGGTTAGGTATAAATGGAATGTGTAGGAAATTCAATTCCGTAGGGTAACCCTTTAGGGTTGCTCTCCCCCATGCATGTTCAGGCGGGGAGGAAGCAAGGCTAAAGCCTTGCCCTATCGTCTCTTGATAGGAAATAAAAGTCGCCGAAGGTCTGATTTATGTATAGGAATTTCAATGTTTTGTTGTAGGGGCAGCATTTGTCATTTTCGATGCCTGCCTCAATAGGAAAATTTCATGTAAATCTCGTGAAGAATAATAACAAAAGATGGCTTCGCCTATTCTCTTTATGTATAGGTATTATTACAACGATTTTTCTTCTTCGATGACCGCCTTGCTTTTAATAATAAAGAAAGGTACTCCCTATGAAAAGAATGAGTTTTTTTCTGGTTGTAATTATGATACTTTTTCACATCTTGGTATTTTCGGTAATTGCACAAACAACTTCCGTTAACCAGCCCCAAACAACCGCTTCAAGTGGTCAACAAGTACAGTATATCTTGAGTATTCCCGCGATATTTACCTTTTTCATACTTATGCTGGGGCCTATCAAAGTTTTGGTACCGTTTGTTAAGATGACCAGAGATACAGATACAAGGTTTCGGCGTAAACTTGCACTTATAGCAACCCTCATCTCCACTATTGGTTGTCTTGTTGCTGCTTTTATGGGCCAAAGGATACTGAAATCCTGGCATATTTCAATTCCAGCTATAATGCTTGCAGGGGGAATAATTCTTTTTCTGGTGGCGCTGCAAATGATTATGCAGATGTATTCGTCACCGCATCGGGATGAGACAACACCATCCACCCCAACGCTCGCTATGGCTGTTTCTCCCCTCTCCTTTCCTACAATTGTCACCCCTTACGGAATTGCAATTCTTATTATACTTATGGCAACAGCGCAGGATGCTGTACGGCAGGTTGAGATTATTGGTGTATTGTTAGCAACTATGGTTCTCAATCTCCTCACGATGCTGTTTGCTCACAGGATACTAAAGGTTATTGGTGTCATAACCCTGCAAATCCTCGGCAGTGTGCTCGGTGTGTTGCAGGTTGCACTTGGAATAGAAATGATAATTCAAACCTTAATAAAAATGGGGTTAATGGTAACAGTCTCATAAATTATAAAAAGGAGAATAATTTTGTGAATGGAAAGAGAAATATTGTTAGAAGTATTACCGTGATCTGTGGATGCATTATATCGGGAGTAACATTGGTAAGCATCCCGTTGGGATGCAAGACAGCCTCCGCTCCTGATTCCGGATTTTTACAAGAATCAGAGCGAATGACTCCCCGGAGAGAGCGATTCCCTTTTAACAGGGTATGGGTAAAGCCAGGTGTACAGAAAGAAGATTATGACTACATGGTAATTTCTCCGGTCAACACGCAGTATCTCATGGAAAATACCGGCTGGAAAGCTGCAAATCCTGGTAATATGAACCTTGAGGACAGCGCCCGTGAGTTGGCACAGTATACAGAGGAAACATTTCGCGATGCATTCCTCAATGATGAAAGGCCGGGAATGAAATTGGCAAGCCGGCCGGGGCCGCGAACGGTAGTGCTTGAGCTGGCTATCGTGGAACTTGCGCCGAGCAAGGCTACGTTAGGTGCACTCAGGCTTGCTGCTCCTGCTTTTGGTCCTGCGGTTGGGATTGCTGTCGGGGCAGGATCGGCGGCTGCCGGTGGACGACCAAGTGCTGCAATTGAAGGAAGATTGAAAGATGGAGTTACAGGCGAAACACTCTTAATGTTTGCTGACCGCCAAGAAGCCCAAATGCGTGTCGTTGACCTGAAGGCGGTCACGTGGTGGGGGCATGCGAAGGGCATCATAAAAGACTGGGCGAATCAGTGCGTCGAACTTGCCAAAACACCCAAGGACTATCAGGTAAAGGATCGTATGCCCTTCACCTTAAGTCCCTGGTAACATTTTAGAGACTGTCTGAAAAGTTCCCTTTTCTGTATTTATATTCTATTGACGAAGACTGTCTTTATTACCGTCATTGCGAGGGTAGTATCCGAAGCAATCCCTGAGCCTTTTCCAAAGAGATTGCTTCGGAAAAAGCCATCGCAATGACAAGGTGGTGATTTCTATCTTTTCAGATAGTCTCTTGGAAAAAAAGGAGATGGAGTTCATGATAACGAATAATTATGGAAAAATGAAAAAAAGTAATAATTGTTTCATGATATTGATAGTATTTTTATTGTTACTTATCAACATGCCTTCCTTTGCTGAAGACAGGAATGGTACCAAATCTGAGGATAAAAAAGATACCAAATGGGAATTTATCATTGTTCCTTATTTATGGATAATGGGAATTGAAGGTGATGTAACGGTAAAAGGCCGTAATGCTGAGGTAGATGTGAGTTTTGATGATATTCTGGATGATCTGGATCTTACTTCAGTAAACCATTTTATAGCTCGAAGAGGAAAATGGGAATTTTTTATTGAACCAAACTATATGAAACTTTCTTCAGAAGGGGAGGTCGGTACAATCAATGTCGATGTTGAAACAGAGATGTTACTCTTAGAATTTGGTGCATTCTATAGACTTGGAACGTGGGGAGGAAGATTGCCCGTATCGCTTGATGTTTTGGGAGGAGGAAGATACTGGCATATCGATAATGAAATTGATGTAAGTGTGCCTATGCTTGGCTTAGAAAGGGATGTGGATTCAGAAAAAGATTTAATAGACCCTTTTGTTGGACTTCGTGTTGGTACCTCTATAACGAAAAAGTTGCAGTTCAGTGCAAGGGGTGATATCGGCGGTTTCGATATTTCGGATGATACCTCAGATCTTTCGTGGCAGGCTGTAGGACTCTTTGAATATAACATTTCTCAAAGGATCATTGCCGGGGCAGGTTACCGGGCACTGGATATAGACTATGAAGAAGGAAGTGGAGATGATAAAAATGCGTTCGATGTTACGATCCATGGACCTGTATTAGGAGTGGGAATCCGTTTTTGAGGTTTTTCAAATAGCAAATTTTTTTCATAGCAGTAAACTGAGAATAAACGCTTTTATCAAAAATATCTGGACTAATAAAAAGTACAAAGACCATTATAGTGATCAACGATTGAAAACCAGACGGCATATGGCAGAGATAAAGTTTTGTAAACCAGGTGCTCTCCGGTATAGTAATCAATCTTTCCCAGGGAAACACTATGAAATTATTTCGATTTAGCATTGTAGTTACGTACCTGATATTTTCCGCTTTACTTTTTAACACAAGTCATGCAGTTGCTGCTGCCAGGGATAAAAAACCCAACATCCTTGTCATCTGGGGAGATGATATCGGTTGGAACAATCCCAGTTGTTATCATCGCGGCATGATGGGTTATCAAACGCCTAATATTGACAGACTCGCAAAGGAGGGTGCTATGTTTACTGACTGGTATGGCCAGCAGAGTTGCACCGCCGGGCGCGCGGCATTCATTACCGGCCAAAGCCCGTTTCGTACCGGGCTTCTTAAGGTGGGATTGCCAGGTACGAAAGAAGGGTTGATGAAAGAAGATCCGACTATTGCCGAGTTGCTCAAACCGATGGGCTATGTTACCGGACAGTTTGGTAAGAACCATTTAGGCGACCGGGATGGGCATCTGCCGACGAATCATGGTTTTGACGAATTCTTCGGCAACCTTTATCACCTCAATGCAGAAGAGGAGCCTGAGCATCCGGACTATCCAAAAAATCCCGAATTCAAGAAGAAGTTTGGTCCGCGTGGCGTGATTCACAGCTTCGCCAATGGCAAGATTACGGACACCGGCCCGTTGACGAAAAAGCGTATGGAAACCGTGGATGACGAAGTCACCAAAGAGGCACTGCATTTCATTGAAAAAGCCAATAAGGATGGTAAACCGTTTTTCGTTTGGTGGAACTCCACCCGTATGCACATCTGGACGCACCTGAAGAAGGAGTCTGAGGGTAAGACAGGCCTTGGCATTTATCCCGACGGTATGGCCGAACATGATGGGCACATCGGCCAGTTGCTCAAAAAGCTCGATGACCTTGGTATTGCCGATAACACCATTGTAATGTATTCAACCGACAACGGCGCAGAATGTTTCTCATGGCCCGATGGAGGTACAACACCGTTCCGCAACGAGAAAAACTCCAACTGGGAAGGAGGTTACCGCGTTCCCTGCATTATCCGTTGGCCGGGAGTCGTTAAACCTGGTACGGTAATCAACCACATCGGCTCGCATGAGGATATGCTGCAAACCTTGCTGGCGGCCGCTGGCGAACCAGATATCGCAGAGAAGTTGAAGAAAGGTTACAAGTCTGGCGACAAATCCTTTAAGGTTCACCTTGATGGCTACAACCTCCTGCCCGCACTCAAAGGCGAAGCCGAATGGCCGCGTAAGGAATTCTTCTACTTCAGTGATGACGGCAACCTGGTGAACCTCCGTTACAACCAGTGGAAAATTGTCTTTGCCGAACAGCGCGAACACGGTTTTAACGTGTGGCAGGAGCCTCTGGTGACGCTCCGTGTGCCCAAACTGTTCAACCTCCGTACTGACCCATTTGAGCGAGCAGACCACGAGGCTGTTGATTATCCACGGTGGCGCACGGAGCGTATTTTCCTGCTCGTACCGGCACAGGCGTTTGTAGGACAATACCTTCAGACCTTCAGTGAGTTTCCACCTCGCCAGAAGCCTGGCAGCTTCAATCTTGACCGGGTGCTGGAGAAACTTCAGGAAGCCGGTGGAGGCAGCAAGTGAGCAGGCGCTGTGTGAAAACGCCGTAGCAACTGCACGGATAGAATCCACCACGATGATGAGTGTACTTGTCTGAGATGGAGAGAATGTAGGTGAGTTTTACTCTATTTTCATTACCTCTGTTGTCTCCTGCTCAAGACCAGGAGAAACAACTTGAACAAACTCATCATGGGGCACCATTCTGCTCGTCGCGAGCATTGCTGTGGCAATGCAGACGGAGGACAAGAAAACAAACATTAATTCGAAGGAGGAACCTAAACTATGAAAGAAAAAGACCAAGCTATGAATCGACGTGAGATGCTTATGACCTTAGGTGTAACTGCAACAGGTATTGCTGCAGCCACTCTTCCTACGGCGGAGGCGGCTGGTGAAAAGAAACCCACGCCTGGTGCACCCGGAGAGAAAAACCCTTATGGGTCGCCGCCGGGCACCGGCATTTCGATGCCTCCTTACTACCTGCCGACGCCCTCGGTTAGGAACAAGAACAACTACTTCCCGCAAAGTGAGACGCTCGGTCCGGATGAGATGCGCATTATCTTCATGGGTAGCAACCCCTGGCCGCCACGCATGACCCAGGCCAGTACCTGCATTATGGTGGAGCTGGGCGGGGCCAAGCGGCTGTTTTTCGATTTCGGGCCTGGCTGCCTGCGCAATATCGTTGCCAACCAGGTGCCGGTGCCGGAAATCAATGATATCTTCATCACCCATCTGCACATCGACCATTTCGGCGAACTGCCCTACCTGTACCAATTCGCCCCGTTTAACGGGCGCTGGAAACCGCTGTGCGTGATTGGCCCGTCAGGCCGAACGCCGGCGCTGGGCACCAAGGCCGTATGTGAAGCTATCAAGAAGATGGGCGCCTGGACTTCAGCGTGGTCTGTGGGGCCAATGGCTGACGGTTATGAGATCGATGTCTCCGAGTTCGACTTCAGGGATGATGGTGGCATCTGTTACGACAAGGACGGTGTGAAGGTGACTCATTGGCGGCGCTCTCACGGCGTGGACGGCGCCTCAGCATACCGGCTGGACTGGAACGGCCTTTCCTTCGTCTGGACTGGCGACGGCAAGCCCGACCAGCTTACCGCCAAGTACGCCAAAGGCGTAGACGTGTTTGTCACCGAGATGGCCATCGATATGGTAAACCTGTGGGCATTGAAACAAGGTGTAGCACCTTTCATGGGGGCATTTACGGTTGACAATCTGCACACGCCGCACTACGGTGTCGGCTACCTGGCAAACCTGGTGCAGCCGCGGCTTGCCATGGCCTGCCATGTCTCCTACGATCGCGAATTAATCGGCGAGATGATGGCTGGTATACGGACGCACTACAAAGGCATGTTTGCCTTTGGTATCGATCACACTGTTGTTAATGTCACTAAGGAGCGTGTCTGGATCCGCGAGGCAGCGTTACCGGAGACAACTAATACCGTCCGCCCGAGCCTGGAGTGGGTCATCCAGCACAACTTCGGTGGTAAGATACCGGGTGAGATAGCAATCAAAAATCCGTTTATTGCCAATCAGGAGCAAGGGATCCGCGATCAGGAAATTGATCCTGCGCTCTTCACCCCCAAGGACCAGATACGGGAATGGGCACGGTTGCCCGCCGAGATGAAGATCAACCTGGCCGAAATGCTCGGCATCACGTCGGCGAAGAAGTAACTGGTCAAGATGGTTTACGTTCCATCGGTCCCGTAAGAATCCGACGGAACGTTTTCGTGGAAATGTAGCCGAAGTTTTCAGACTTAGGCTAAAGGAGACAACGAGAGATCATGAACATCTTTAACAACACTGGAATTTCTCTTACAATCCTCACAGGCTTCCTCGGGGCAGGGAAGACTACGATGCTCAACCGTATCCTCAACGGCAATCATGGCCTAAAGGTGGCGGTGCTGGTTAATGATTTCGGTTCGATCAATATCGATGCCGAACTTATTGTGGGCATTGAAAGCAATGTCATCAGCCTCGCTAATGGTTGCATCTGCTGCACTATCCGCGATGACCTCATCGCGACGGTGATGGAGACGATCAATCGGCCAGAACGGCCTGAATACATCCTGTTGGAAGCCAGCGGCGTAGCCGAGCCTTCCGGTATTGCCATGACCTTCAACAATCCCAGTTTTCGCGACCGTATCCGTCTGGATAGCATCCTGTGTGTAGTGGATGCGGAGCAGGTATTTACCTCACCGGAGTTTATGGATCTGAAGCTCTTCCAGATGGCTTGTGCCGACATGATTATTCTGAATAAGGTGGATCTGGTGGGCTCCGACCAGGTCGCCAGGATCAAGGAATGGCTGGACAGCCGCTTTCACTGCTACAGACTTATCGAGGCCGTCCAGGCTGATGTGCCGCTCCCTGTTTTGCTTTCAGTCGGCCGCTATGATCCAACCCAGGCAGACCCGAACTGGTACAACTTAAAGCATCACGACTGCAGAGACTCTCACTGCAATCAAAAGCATCACCACCATGATCATTCGAATGTGTTCGGCACCTGGAGCTATGAGACTGATCGGCCGCTCTCGCTGGATGTGCTGAGTGAGATTGTGTCAAAGCTGCCGGTGAATATCTATCGGGCTAAGGGCGTTATGTACACCCTGGATGCACCGGAACGGCGGGTGATTTTACAAGTTGTTGGCAGGCGCGTGGACATCTCACTGGCAGATGAGTGGGGTAAGCGGACGCCACGGACACAAATTGTGGCCATTGGAGCAGCCGGTGCCATTGATGAGGAATCGTTGCGGGCTAAGTTCGAGCAGTGTATCGGCAATTCAGTGGCCGGCCACTGAATTGCCGATGGAAATACACACAGATAGGTCAACAAGAGCGAACGGAGATGAGAAGTCAGTCGCCTCTGTTCCCTCCTGTTAAAACAACAGAAATGATTAGCATTGGATTCTGGAATAGCAAAATTGATTTAGACTATATAACGGAGAGCCTGCTTGTAAATGGCGAAGCTAAGACCCTGAAAATAGGATGTTAATTTTATAGAAAGGAGGAATATAACATGAGAGCAAGAACAGCAGCCGAGCTTATTGTCAGTCTTGCCCTGCTTTGTTTGAGTCTAGTCGGTAACCTCGCTGGACAGGAGGTCCTACCACGACCGGAGCCACCCTTTCATGGGCAGATTGGACTGAGCATCAAAGACTCTAAGCCCTACTTTCCAAAGCCGATTCAGGCGCCCAAAGGGGCGCCCAATATTGTCCTGGTGCTCCTGGATGATGTTGGTTTCGGAGCAGCCAGTACGTTCGGTGGGCCATGCGAAACACCTACGCTGGAACGGCTGGCAAAGAGCGGGCTACGCTACACGCAGTTCCACACAACGGCGCTGTGCTCGCCTACCCGTGCGGCGCTGCTTACCGGGTGCAACCATCACTCGGTACACACCGGCACTATTATGGAGATGGCCACGGGCTTTCCCGGTTATGACAGCCTGATGGGTAAGGATACCGCGACCGTTGCCGAAATCCTTAAGCAGAAAGGCTGGAATACTGCCTGGTTCGGCAAAAATCACAACGTGCCGGATTGGCAAAGCAGCCAGGCCGGGCCGTTCGACCTCTGGCCGACCGGGTTGGGTTTCGAGCATTTCTATGGGTTCATCGGCGGCGAGACAAGCCAGTGGCGGCCGGCAGTGTTTGATGGCACACGGCCCATCGAGCCGTACTTAGGCAACTCTGACTACAACTTCGATTACGACATGGCCGATCAGGCGATACTTTGGGTACGCAACCAGCAAACCATTGCACCCGGACGGCCGTTCTTACTCTATTACGCGCCGGGGGCAACACATTCACCTCATCATCCGAAAAAGGAGTGGATAGCGAAGTACAAAGGCCAGTTCGATCAGGGCTGGGATAAGATGCGCGAGGAAACGCTGGCGCGGCAGAAAGAGCTTGGTCTGGTACCGGCCAACACCCGGTTGACCAAACGCCACACAGGGATACCGGCGTGGGACTCCCTCAAGCCGGAGCAGAAGCAACTCTATGCCTACATGATGGAGATCTATGCCGGCTTTCTTGAACAGACGGACTACAACATTGGCCGCGTGCTGGATGCGATAGAGAAACTTGGACAACTCGACAACACGCTGGTGATTTACCTCGTCGGCGACAACGGCGCAAGTGCCGAGGGAGGTCCCGGCGGCCTTCTCAATGAACTTACCAGCTTGAACGGCCTTTTCGAAGATGAAAAGCAGACCCTCCAACGAAAGGACGATCTGGGTACGTGGAAGACACACAACCATTACCCGTACGGCTGGGCACACGCGATGGACACACCATTCCAGTGGACGAAGCAGATTGCCTCGCATTACGGCGGTACACGCAATGCGATGGTCATCTCCTGGCCTGCCCGTATCAAGGACCGGGGAGGAATTCGTTCCCAGTGGCATCACACGATTGATATCGTCCCGACAATCCTCGACGTGTGCGGCATGCAAGCACCCTCCGTCGTCAACGGCGTCACACAAAAGCCGATCGAGGGAGTAAGCATGGCTTATTCGTTCGACAATGCGAAGTCGCCGCCGGCCCGCCATACGCAGTACTTTGAGATGTTCGGTAACCGGGCTATCTATCACGATGGTTGGTTGGCATGCACGACGCCGAAGTCAGCGCCATGGGAGGACGTCACCATTGTCCCCGAGGCGGCTAAGCAGGACGTGATCATCGGCTCTAAGTGGGAACTGTATCACGTTACCGAGGACTTCAGCCAAGCCGCCAACGTGGCTGACCAGAATCCCGACAAGCTCCGCGAACTGCAGTTGCTGTTCTACGCCGAGGCGGCCAGGTATAACGTGTTGCCGATAGACGACAGTAAGATCGAGCGGTTTAACGTATCCGTTCGGCCCAGCCTCACACGCAGCCGGTCTGAGTTCACTTATTATCAGGGTCAGAAGCGCATCCCGGAAGGTGCTGCACCTGACATAAAGAATAAGTCGTTTCGCATCACTGCCGAGGTGATGCTTGCGAAGGGTGACGAGCAAGGAGTCGTGTTGACACAGGGCGGACTGTTTGGCGGCTACGCGCTGCTGTTTCAGGCCGGCAAGCCGGTCTTCCACTACAACCTGGCGAACATGGCGCACTTCAACATCGCCGCCAAGGATGCACTTGCCCCCGGCCAGCACACAATCGTATTCGATTTCCAATATGACGGTGGTGGTTATGGCAAAGGCGGCACCGGCACGCTCAACGTGGACGGCAAGCAAATTGCCCAGGGACGGATAGCCGGCACTGTTCCCATGCGCATCACGTTCGATGAAACCCTCGATGTCGGTGAAGACACCGGCACAGGTGTGAGCGAGGATTACGACATGCCGTTCAAGTTCACCGGCAAGATCGGTAAAGTTATCGTTACCCTCGGTGAAACCAAGATGAGTGCTGTTGACCAAAAGGCAATGCAGGAGATGGCAGGGGGCAAGCCTGCCCGTTCTACTGAACCGAAGGATGCGGAGCCTGCTACACAACAGGCTAATGCTACCGTACTGAAGGAGCTCAACTTCGCTGACCGGAAAGACTTCGAAGATGCCCAGCGCGGCCTGATTGCCGGGCCGGCAAGCGCAGTCATTAGGGATAGTGATGGCAAAGAGGTGTGGAATCTTCAAGCCTATGATTTCCTGAAGCAAAAGGATGCCCCTGCCACTGTCAATCCGAGCCTGTGGCGCCAGGACCGGCTCAACATGAATGCAGGCCTGTTCAAGGTCGTGGACCGTATCTATCAGGTGTGCGGCTTAGACTTATCGAATATGACCATCGTCGAGGGTGATAAGGGCGTGATCCTCATTGACCCTCTCATCTCGGCAGAGACCGCTCGTGCTGCGCTCGATCTTTACTACCAGCATCGTGAAAAACGGCCGATAGTAGCGGTGATCTATACGCACAGCCATGTCGACCACTTTGGCGGGGTGAAGGGTGTGGTGGATGATGCCGATGTGAAGGCCGGCAATATCCGGATCTTCGCGCCGGAACGATTTCTGGAAGCAGCGACCAGTGAAAACCTCACGGCCGGTACTGTCATGGGCCGGCGTTCAGACTACTGGTACGGCATTGTTCTACCAAGAGGTGAGCGAGGCCAGGTGGATGCCGGCATCGGAAAGGCATCCTCTATAGGCAGGACCACACTGATTGCACCCACGGATATCATCACCAAGACAGGTGAGAAGCGGATCATTGACGGCGTGGAGATGATCTTCCACATGGCGCCCGATACAGAGGTACCTGCCGAGATGATGATCTTCTTCCCGCAGTTCAAGGTGTTCAACTCTACCGAGCTGGCGTGCCATACGCTGCACAATGTGCTAACGCTTCGCGGTGCTCAGGTGCGCGATGCCTACAAATGGGCACTCTACCTCAACGAGGCGATCGCTATGTATGGGGATCAGATTGAGATACTGATTGCTCAGCACAACTGGCCGCGCTGGGGGCACGACCGGGCAATAAAGTTCCTCAAGGACCAGCGTGATATGTACAAGTACATCCACGATCAGGCCCTAAGGCTGGCAAACAAGGGTTACACCATGTCCGAGATTGGTCCAATGCTCAAGCTGCCATCCAGTCTCTCCCGGAAGTGGTATGCCCGAGATTACTATGGAACGGTTAATCACAATGCGAAGGCCGTTTATCAGAAGTACCTGGGATGGTATGATATGAACCCGGCAAATCTCAACCCGCTGCCACCTAAAGAATTGGCTAAAAACTACATACGGTATATGGGGGGTGCCAAAGCTGTCATTGCAAAGGCACGCGCGGATTTCAAGAAAGGCGAATATCGATGGGTGGCCCAGGCGATAAACCACGTCGTCTTCGCCGATCCCAATAACAAGGAGGCGCGAAATCTCCAGGCAGATGTGTTGGAGCAACTCGGCTATCAGGCTGAAGCGTTCACCTGGCGCAACAACTATCTTACAGCGGCCTATGAACTGCGCAACGGGGTCCACACCGTTAGCAGAGGAGCCGGAAGTCTCGACGTGATTACGGCGATGACGATCCCGATGTTTTTCGATTTTATGGGGGTGCAGCTCAACGGTCCCAAGGCGGACGGCAAGGTGATTATTCTCAACTGGAATTTCACCGACGTGGGTGAGAAATACGTCTTAAACCTGGAGAACTCTGCCCTTACGTATATGCCGAATCGGCAGGACCCCAAGCTGACGCTACAATTACACTTACCCGGACAGTGTTTGATGCAATCACTATGGAAAAAACAACATTCGAAAAGGAGATTACATCCGGAAATATAAAAATCCAGGGTAACAGGGATAAGCTTGGCGAGTTAATGGGGCTGTTGGATACCTTCAAGGGTGGATTTAACATCGTTACTCCGTAACGTTCAGTGACAAGGGTGCCATACGGAACTTTCAACAATTGCCACTGCTTCATCAACGGGTGAAGTGAGGCATGAAAACTCAAACGATGAAAGGAGGCGAAACAATGAAACGAAAGGAGATTGAAATGGGTACAACCAGTCATCAGCAACAGTGGTTCCGGAGATTCTCTGGCCTGTTGTTTACAGTATTAGTTATGTTGGTGGCCACGGTGTCGTGTCAGTCCCCGCGCAGCACGGTACTGCCCATACCTGAGCCACCGTTTAAGGGAAAGATGGGGCGTACCTACAAAGAATCGCAGCCCGATAAGATTCCGATCACCAGGGCGCCAGCCGGTGCTCCGAATGTCCTGGTTATTCTGATCGATGATTGCGGGTTCGGTCAGTGGAGTACCTTTGGTGGTCAGATTTCAACACCTAACCTCGACCGCCTGGCAGAAAACGGGTTGCGCTATACACGGTTCCACACCACGGCACTGTGCTCTCCAACCCGTGCGGCACTGCTGTCCGGACGCAACCACCATTCGGTTGGTACGGGAGTGGTCACCGAAATTGGAACTGCGTATCCCGGCTATACCGGTCAAATTCCTAAAAATGCGGCGATGATCTCGGAAATCCTGCGGCAAAACGGATACAGCACAGCCTTCTTCGGCAAGAACCATAATGTTCCGGATTGGGAGACCAGTATTTCGGGTCCGTACGACCGTTGGCCTGGCCTGCAAGGCTTCGATCATTTTTATGGCTTTATCGGCGGGGAAGCGAATCAGTGGGCTCCTGCCCTGTACCGTGACAACCAGCCGGTTGAGATGAAGGTTCCGAAAGGAAAAGAAGGGCACTACACCCTTAACGACTCGCTGGCAGACGAAGCCATCAAGTACATCTTTCAGCAGAAATCGGTTACTCCCGACCGACCATTTTTTATCTACTTCGCACCCGGAGCCACCCATGCCCCGCATCACGTGCCGAAGGAGTGGCTGGACAAGTTCAAAGGACAATTCGATCAGGGCTGGGACAAGTACCGCGAAGAAACCTATCAGCGGCAGCTTAAGTTGGGTGTGATCCCGCCCGGCACGAAGCTGACACCGCGGCCCAAGGAGATACCGGCCTACAACTCGTTGACGCCAGACCAGAAACGTGTTGCCGCACGCTTGATGGAAGCATTCGCAGCGTATACTGCCCAGACCGATTATGAAGTGGGGCGCATCCTCGATGCCGTGGAGCAGACTGGTCAACTGCATAACACACTCATCTTCTGGATTATTGGGGATAACGGCGCTTCGATGGAAGGAACACTTTACGGTGCCTTCAATGAAATGGCGGCCCTTGGCGGAATACAGGAAGACCCGTCTTATCTGCTGAAGCACCTGGATGAGATCGGCGGGCCGACTGCCTATAACCACTATCCGGTAGGTTGGGCCTGGGCCATGAACACACCGTTTCAATGGGGCAAGCAGGTTGCTTCGCACCTGGGAGGCACACGCAACCCGATGGTAATTGCCTGGCAGGGTCGTATTACGGATCAAGGCGGCATTCGCACTCAGTTCCACCACATCATTGACATTGTGCCCACGATCCTGGAAGCGGTGAAGATTGCCGAACCTACCGAAGTCAGCGGTGTGAAGCAGAAGCCAATCGAGGGTGTCAGCATGATGTACAGCTTCAACAGTGCGAGTGCCAAGGGTACGCGACACGTGCAGTATTTCGAGATGTTCGGCAATCGTGCATTGTACAAGGACGGTTGGGTTGCCGCTTGCCGGCATGGGCGCCTGCCATGGACGATGGGGTCTTACGACTTTGATAAAGATAACTGGGAGCTTTACGACCTGGCGCACGATTTCAGCGAAGATAATGACGTCGCTGCACAATATCCCGACAAGCTAAAGGATCTCCAGGATGCGTTCTGGGTCGAGGCTAAAAAATACCAGGTACTCCCGTTGGACGACCGTCTTACCGAGCGCGTTGATCCAACCTTACGCCCCAGCCTGATTGAGGGACGAACCAAGTTCACCTACTATCCGGGGTCTATACGCATCCCTGAAAGCTCTGCAGCCCAGATCAAAAACAGATCGCACACAATTACGGCATACGTGGATGTGCCGCAGGGAGGGGCGGATGGAGTTTTGGCAGCCGAGGGTGGGGTGGTGGGAGGTTATACACTCTACATTAAGGATGGGCGGCCCACCTATGAGTACAACTACGTCACGCAGGTCCGTTACAAGGTGACCGGCTCCGAAGTTATGGCGCCGGGACCGAATACCATTCGCATGGAATTCTCCTATGATGGCGGTGGTCTTGGCAGAGGTGGCACAGTGACGCTCTTTGTGAATGACAAGAAGGTTGGCGAGGGCCGGATTGAAAAGACCGGGTGGGGACGTTTTTCGGCAGACGAGACATTCGATATTGGTGAAGATACAGGATCACCCGTGAGCGCTGATTATGCCTCGCCGAATCGCTTCACCGGTACGCTGAAGAAGGTGGAAATTGATACCCAGCCGATGAACTTAAGCGCTGTTGACAAGCAGAAAATCCGAACCACGAAGCGGGAGGCAAGGCTAGCGATGGAATAAAAGCCTGGGTGAACCATCAGTACTCGCCCTTCACTTAGATACGCACTGTCAAGAACAAGAGAAATGGAGAATCCTTTCATGTTTTTCCCAATGGTTGGAGTTATAGTACTGTTATATAAAAACTTACCTTTTCATCAAATTTTTCACAACCCATTTGATTCCCCTTTGTTAAGGAGAATTTGTTTGTGGCTATGCCGCCCGGTGATTGTTTTCATACCTCTGCTTATGTGTATTGGTTGTCAGAAAACACAACAGAATACTCACTTTCAATCGGCAGTGAGCGCACATTACGTTGGCAGAGAGACATGCAAGCCGTGCCATGAGAATATCTATGCACAATATATTGGCTCCGATCATGACCTTGCAATGGATTATGCGACCGATGCGACCGTGCTCGGGGATTTCAATAATACTTCGTTCAATCATCATGATGTGACTTCGAGATTTTATGAAAGAGATGGTAAGTTTTTTGTCTTCACCGAAGGCTTTAGAGGTAAATTTCAGGAGTTTGCCATTAAATATACTTTTGGAGTGAGGCCTTTACAGCAGTATCTGATTGAGTTCTCTGATGGGCGCGTGCAGACTCTACCTCTGTGCTGGGATACGAGACCGAAAGAGCAAGGCGGCCAGCGCTGGTTTCACATCTACGGCAACGAGCGTATTCCACCAGATGATATCCTCTACTGGACACGAATTTCACAGAACTGGAACTATATGTGCGCTGAGTGCCATTCAACTAACCTGAAAAAGAACTACGATGCAGCTAAAGACCGATACAACACTACGTGGTCTGAGATTGATGTATCATGCGAGGTATGTCACGGTCCTGGTTCTCTGCACGTCGAGTGGGCGGAGGCAGAAGCAAGAGGCGAGGATACACAAGGCTATACTGACATGGGCCTGTCAATTCGTTTGAAGGATGACGAGGACGAAGAGGTAACCTGGTTATTCGATAAGAGTTTGGCTACTTATAAGCCGAGCACTTCGCGACGCAGACAAAAAGAGGTGGAGATGTGTGCCCGATGTCACAGCCGCCGGGCTATTATCAACGAGAATTATGTGCATGGAAAACCGTTGCTTGACACCCACTACCCGCAAGCGCTGGAAGATAATCTTTACTATCCGGATGGACAAATTCGTGATGAGGTTTATGAGTATGGCTCTTTCTTGCAAAGCAGGATGTATCAGGCCGGTATTGTTTGCACGGATTGTCATGATCCACACAGTACCCGTCGCCGGAAAGAGGGCAATGAATTATGCTACTCGTGTCATCAGTCCGAGAAATATGGTTCTCGTGAGCACCATTTTCATAAGATGGGTTTATCAGGTTCGCAGTGTGTCGAATGTCATATGCCGGCACGCACTTACATGGTCGTCGATATTCGCCGGGATCACAGCTTTCGTGTTCCGCGTCCTGACTTATCGAAGAAACTGGGTGTGCCGAATACCTGCAACGGTTGCCATTCGGATAGGTCAACGGAATGGGCATCAGAACATTTCGGGAAGTGGTACGGGACTCCAAAGCCGGAAAAGCACTACGGTGATATTTTTTGGGCTGCCAGCCGCTGTATTCCCGGTACCGATGTCGATCTCATTCGTTTGGCTGAAGGCAATCAACAATCGCCGATAGTACGTGCCACAGCGGTTTTCCTGTTGCGGAATTATCCTACCGAATTATCGTTAGAAACCCTTAGGAAAATGTTGCGAGATGCCAATCCGCTCATTCGTTCTGAAGCTGTTACCTCTTTGGACATCTTGCCGCCAGAGGGTCGGGTACAGTACCTGCTGCCGATGTTACAGGATCCGGTACGACTGGTGCGTACATTTGTTGCACGATCTTTAGCGCCGGTCCCGATAAATTTGCTGTCAGAGTCGGCATTAAAGCAACGCGAGACTGTCGTAAGAGAATATGAAGAAACACAGATGCTCAATGCTGATTATCCTGTGGCACACATAAATCTGGGGAATCTCTACCTCGACCGTGGCGAGTATGACCGTGCCGTAGCTTCATACAAGAAAGCCATCGAGATCGAGCCGGCCTTTATTCCCGGGTATATTAACCTTGCAGATGTTTATCGCGCTCAGAACCAGGATGAGAAAGGAAGAAATGTCTTAGAGCAAGCATTGTATCTCGCACCAAAGTCTGCGCCGATACATCACGCCATGGGCTTGTTGATGATTCGCACCGGTGAGCACAAGAAAGCCTTACACCATTTGCACAAGGCTGCAATACTTGCCCCGGAGAATACACGATACAGTTATGTTTATGGGATAGCACTGGATTCACAAAAGATGCCAGAACAGGCGATATCGGTTCTCAAGAGGACATTAAGCCATAACCCATATGATCCTGATTTGCTGGTTTCTCTAACTATGATTTATCGTGACAGAGGCGAGTTTGGACAGGCGTTAAAGTATGCTGCCAGATTAGCCAGGAACTATCCTGAGAATCAGAATTATCAACAATTGGAAAAGCATTTGATAATCTTAGCTGACCGGCAAGGAGAAAAACCTGATAGGCGAGACTAAGAGCCTAT
Organism: Candidatus Jettenia sp. AMX1; assembly: GCF_030263775.1. Lineage (NCBI taxonomy): Bacteria > Pseudomonadati > Planctomycetota > Candidatus Brocadiia > Candidatus Brocadiales > Candidatus Brocadiaceae > Candidatus Jettenia > Candidatus Jettenia sp. AMX1. Next base: position 64,920 of record NZ_SZPP01000015.1, on the reverse strand, counting down.
CCGAAAGTAAGGGTTGTCGTTCTGTATGAAGGTAGAGGTTTGAAACTTGTCTCTACAAAAGATGATATTGGGGTTTTCAGATAAGCTCTAAGATTTGCTCGGTAGGGGTGTATATCGATTGTACCAAAAACCTGGAAGGAGATAGCCGTCACGCCTGGCTTTAATATTGATTTAAGTGGGAAGTTTTCAGACGACTAGGTTATTATGGCACTAGAACAAATACCTGATAAAAAAGAACGCTTCAAACATTTTACTGAGCTGACGACAACAGTTATTATCGCCCTTGCGACACTGTCTTCAGCATGGTGTACCTATCAGGCTACAAAGTGGGGAGGGATTCAAATATTTCGATTGAATGAAGTGAGTGCTTTAGGACGTAGGAGTTCAGAAAAAACAGTACATGCCGGACAAATGCGTATGATAGATGGGATACTCTTTGTTGAGTATCTCAAAGCCAACAGCCGTAATCAAAAATTTCTTGCTGACTTCTTTTACCGGCGTTTCAGACCAGAAGCAAAACGGGCAACTGACGCATGGCTTGCCACCAGACCGGTCGAGAATCCTCAGGCCCCATCGCATCCTTTTATGATGGAGGAATACAGACTTGAGCCGGAACAAGAAGCAAAACAGTTGAATAAAGAATCGGTACAGAAGCATGAGGAAGCCAGACAAGCCAACCAAAATTCCGACAATTACATTATGCTTACGGTACTCTTTGCATCGGTTATGTTCTTTGGTGGTATCTCAACGCAGTTTGACACTCGCAGGTATAGAATTACGTTGATAGTTATTAGTGGAATACTCCTTTGTGCAGCCCTCGGAATGTTGTGTACGAACCCTATAGCATTTGAGTAAAGAATAGTGTCGGGTTAGCCATGTATGATGTTTTGGTTGTGATGTAAGCTGTGTAGAGACAGGTTTCAAACCTGTCTCTATGGTAAAGATTGATCACGATACTGGAGAATATTTGATTTACAAAACTTTGTCTCTGGCATATGCTATCCGGTTTCAATCGTTGATCACTATAGCTGCGGCTTGATTTGTTATTTTTCATTGCTATATTATTACACTACTATTTACAGATAGAAGGGAGGGGTTACGGGTATAAGAGTAGTACAGCTTTGTAATGCGATATTTACCGGTTTTCTCTGTACTGGCATAGCGCTGGCGGGATACGCTGCTGAAAATGTTACTACGGACGTCGGCACGCTCCATAAAGAAGCCGCCGAGAAGGCATTTCCCAGGCGGCCTTACTCACCTTACGCAGGCCGCAATTTCCCGACGCGGCCGTTTTTCGGCGATACACACCTGCATACCTCATTCTCGTTTGACGCAGGCGCATTCGGCTGCCTCCTTTCCCCGCGAAGGACGCATACCGCTTAGCCAAAGGCGATGATATCATGGCTTCCAGCGGTCAGCATGTAAAGCTGTCCCGGTCGCTTTACTGCTTTCATCGGCTACGAGTGGACATCTAACACCGGTGGGAACAACCTGCACCGCAATGTGATCTTCCGCGATAGCGGAGCAAAGGCAGGACTGGTTGAGCCTTTCATTACGATGAAACCATACGGCAGCGATAATCCCCGTGACCTGTGGAGATGGATGGCCGCTTACGAAAAGAAGACCGGCGGCGACGTGCTTGCCATTGCACACAACGGCAACCTGAGTAACGGACGCATGTTCCCGATTATTGAGTCATTTACCGGCAAGCCGATTGATTACGAGTATGCCAGGAACAGGGCACGCTGGGAGCGCCTCTACGAAGCTACACAGATCAAGGGTGACGGTGAGACGCATCCGTTTCTTTCTCCAAACGACGAGTTTGCCGACTTCGAGCGTTGGGATAAGGGAAACCTGGACCTTAGCGAACTTAAAAAGCCGGAGATGCTGGAGTTTGAGCATGCCCGTTCGGCGCTGAAAAACGGCCTTAAGATTGAGCAACAGCTCGGCATCAATCCCTATAAGTTTGGGATGATAGGTTCGACGGATGCACACACTGGACTCGCCGCGGTCGAAGAGGAGAATTTCTTTGGGAAAACGTCCAGTTCAGAACCAAGTTTGACTCGTGCTAATCATCCGTTTGTAAAGACGGAAAAGGCTACCATTATGGGTTGGGAACAGACCGCTTCCGGCTACGCCGCTGTATGGGCGACTGAAAACACCCGCGAATCGCTCTTTGACGCCATGGAGCGTCGTGAGACTTATGCCACCACCGGCCCTCGTATGATTGTGCGCTTCTTTGGCGGATGGGAATTTGATGCGAAGGATGCACAGACGCGCAATCCTGCCGTCATAGGTTACACGAAGGGTGTTCCGATGGGGGGAGACCTTAGCGCGGCGCCTTCCGGCAAGTCTCCAACATTTCTTGTCGCAGCACTTAAAGACCCCATCAGTGCTAATCTCGACCGCATCCAGATTATCAAGGGTTGGCTTGATGCGAAAGGGAAAGTACAGGAGAAAGTATACGACGTGGTGTGGAGCGATACCGGCAAGCGCAAAACGGATCCTGAAACAGGAAAGATTCCACCGGTGGGAAATACCGTTGATGTTCAAAATGCTATCTGGACAAATACAATTGGCGATCCGGAGCTGATCACCGTATGGAAGGATCCAGACTTCAATCCAAAACATCGGGCATTCTACTATGCACGCGTGATCGAAATTCCTACACCCCGATGGACGGCGTATGATGCTAAGAGATTTGGTATTGAACTATCAAAGGAAGTCCCCATGACCACTCAGGAAAGGGCATATACATCACCTATTTGGTATACGCCAGGGAAATAATGCCAATGAACAATAACCTGGAAGGAGCAGATGCCCTCGAAAGGGGGCGTCCGCTTTCACAAACACCACACGTGATGAGCGAGGTTAATAATTGTCGTGGTACTACTTCAAAACTACTGCTCATGATTTTCCGTTTGTTGCGTGAACCTTTGGTTCATTTCCTGATACTCGGTGCTGTACTTTTTTGTATCTCCATTATGGTTAACCAGGACGATAATAAGGAGAAAGAAGATGCCCCGGTTGTCATAACACACGGGCGCATCCGGCAACTGCGTGAAACGTTTACGGCGCAGAGGGGGCGCTCACCTACGGAGGAAGAACTGCATGAAATCGTCGAAGATTATATTCGGGAGGAAATCCTTTACCGTGAAGCCATGCATCTGGGGCTGGATCGTGACGATACTATCATACGGCGTCGGCTTGCCCAGAAGATGCAGTTTTTATACGAAGACCTGCTGACAGTAAAAGATCCAACAGACACTGAGTTGCAGCACTATTTCACAGCGCAGGCCGACTGCTATCGTCAGCCGGACCTCGTTAGCTTTGCTCATATCTATTTTAGCACAGACCGTTGTGGTGTTGTTGAGGCAGAGAAGACTGCACAGGCATTGCTGACCGATTTACGGAAAGAATTAATTTCTTTTGAGCCGCCTGATCTCGGTGACCCTTTTCTCCTGCAGCACGATTACTAGCAGTATTCCGAACAGGAAGTTGCAGAACTTTTTGGGAATGACTTTGCCAGAGCAGTGTTTTCTCTGAAGACCGGCGAGTGGGAAGGTCCTGTGCTATCCAGTTACGGCATCCATTTGGTCAGGGTTTTCGAACGACTGGAAGGCCGGATGCCATTGCTGTCAGAGGTACGCAGTGAGGCCGAGAACGATTGGCGGTATGCACGGCGTCAGGAGGCAAACGCCGCGGCATATCAACGCCTTCGTGAACGGTACGAGGTAGTATTTGAAAAGGAGGAATCTGTACCGTGAAGGACAAAAGGCTCTTTATTTTTATCCTTTGTGTTCAAATCTCTTTTTTGTCTTTTTGGAGTTTTTTGGTAACCTTCCGACTGGAAGCTCATGAGGTACGGCCTGCATACCTTCAACTGACCGAACGGCAGCCAGGCCGGTATGCTGTGCTTTGGAAGGTACCTGCGCGCGGAGATATGGTGCTGCACCTGGAGCCGGAGCTGCCGGTTCAATGCAAAATGGTCGGCGTGCCTCAGAGAGAATTTACAACTGGCGCCAGGGTTATGCGCTGGACTATAGACTGCAGCCCACAAGGACTTACGAATGGCACTATTTCTATTCATGGACTTTGCAAAACGATGACGGACGTCCTGGTACAAATAGAGCATCTGGACGGGTCATCTCAAACAGCGCTCCTACAGCCTGAGTCACCCTCGTTTGACCTGAACGCTGAGGCGCTTGCATCTATTCCTGTAGCGGGTTACTTAAAGCTCGGTGTGGAACATATCCTCTTTGGAATCGACCACTTACTCTTTATTCTTGGATTAATTCTTATCGTAGGCCGGCGGTGGGGGCTCCTTGTCAAGACTATTACTGCTTTTACTGCTGCTCACAGCATTACCCTTGCACTGGCAATGCTTAACGTAGTATACGGGTACCTCAGGCCCCGGTAGAAGCGGTTATTGCATTGAGCATTATGTTTGTCGCCGCAGAGGTGCTCCACATACGTCAAGGGAGGTACGGTCTGGCAATGCGTTCACCCTGGATTGTTGCTTTTATCTTTGGTCTGCTCCACGGGTTTGGATTTGCAGGCGCCCTGTCAGAGATTGGTCTGCCTCAGGATTCAGTTGCGCTAGCACTGCTTTTCTTCAACCTTGGAGTCGAAATCGGTCAGCTCTTATTCGTTATTACTATAAAATTGATAATAAAAGTATTGAAGCAAATCCCTGTGAATTGGCCAACATGGACTGAACCTGTACCATCGTATATGATCGGTGGGTTAGCAGCCTTCTGGACGATTCAGCGTGTTGTGTCTTTTCTGTAACGATAAAGAAAGGAAATATGATAAATTCGACTGTAAATATGTCAATGAAGCTTTGATTTATCCTTTGTGAACTACAACCTGCAATTTTTTGGGGAAGACTAAAATTTTTTATTCTCTATTTGGTTCTGATACTCCTGCTTCTTGAAACGTGGCCATTTCATTTAATAACTTTATACTTGCTTCTATCAGATTTATACCTAATGCAGCACCGGTCCCTTCGCCTAACCTTAGATTTAAATCCAGGAGAGGGATTTTGTCCAGTAATTTTAACATAAGCTTATGCCCCTTTTCTGCGGATATATGGGAAGCAATGAGATGCCCCTTTACCTTTGGTTCGATTGCATGGGCAATCAGAGCGCCGGCTGTTGAAATAAAACCATCCAGAACTATGGGAATACGGTGCCGCGCTGCGCCTAAACATAAACCAGCAATACCTCCAATCTCGTAACCACCTACCTTTGCTAATACATCTATTGGATCGTGGGGATCTGGTTGATTTATATCAATTGCTTTTTTTATTATGCGAATTTTTCTTTGTAAGGCTTCTTCGTCTAATCCTGTCCCACGTCCGGTAACTGTTTCTACGTCCAGTTTGCCTAAAACGGCGAGAATGGCGCTACTCGGTGTAGTATTAGCAATCCCCATATCTCCTGTACCGACAATATCCAGTCCATTTTTCAGCTCTTCTTCAACCAGCTCAATACCAACCTCAAGAGCTTGAATAGCTTCATCCCTGGACATAGCAGGACCTATTGTTATATTTTTCGTGCCTAAGCCTACCTTCTTTATCCTCAGATCTTGTTCCTGGCATTGGTTAGAGAACTGATTTTTATTCAGGTGTGTGGCAACTCCGCAATCAACCACAACCACCTTTGCGCCAACATGACGTGCAAGGACATTTATAGCTGCGCCTGCATCCATGAAGTTTTGAACCATTTGTCTTGTAACCTGCTGAGGAAAGGCACTCACACCTTCTTCCGCGACCCCGTGGTCTCCTGCCATCGTAAATATCGTTTTGTGTTTTATTGTGCAATTTACACTGCCTCTGATAGAGATATAAACTGTTGCTAATTCTTCCAACCTTCCTAAACTACCGATGGGAATGGCAAGTCTCTTAAATTTTGTTTTAATATCACCGCAGGGGTCTGTCACAACCTCTTGTATATGTTCCGTAGTATGTTTTAATAATTTCATATTATTAATAGGTATAAGTATTGCAATATGCTGCGAGTTTTACTATAGTATGTAAACTTTAAAAGGGAACAAAATTTTAATATATCTTAATCATATAATTCAAGCAAATTAAGTATGAAAGATTTTGTATACCAATTAGAAGAAGCCTTGTTAAAAAGAGGCATGAAAAAAGAGCAGTTAGATACTGCAAAAGAGCTTCAGAAGAAGGAATGTATTCAACTTGAGGAAGCGATTGTCAAACTTGGATATCTAACGTATCCGGAAATAATTCAGCACCTTGCTGTACTCTATGATATGCCGGTAATTGATCTGGATAAAATCAGCATTTTACCAGAAGTCATTGATTCATTGCCGGTACATCTTATCAAAAAGCATACGATTATACCCATATCAAAAAATAACGGCACTATTACCATTGCCGTAAGCAGTCCGCCTAGCCTTGGATTTATCGATAACCTGCGCTTTATGCTTAACGCAGACATCAAATGTGTATTTGCCACACCGGAGAATATAAAGAAGATTATTCATAAATATTACGAGCTTGAGCCTACGGAAACCGTTGACACCTTATTAAAAGAGCTTAAGACTCCAAAGTCCTCTCTCCGGGAAATAGCCGTTGAAGAGGGTGAAGATTCTTACGGTGAGGCAAAGGCTATAGAAGATGAAGGTCCAATTATACAACTCGTCTCATTGATCATCAACAAAGCGATTGTTTCCCGGACTAGTGATATTCACTTGGAACCCCTTTCCAATAGATTACGTATACGATATCGTGTTGATGGGGTATGCCAGGAAGCAGATGTGCTACCCAAACGGCTGCAGGACCCCATTATTTCCAGGATTAAGATACTTGCCAATATTGATATTGCTGAGAAGAGAAGGCCTCAGGATGGGCGTATCAGTCTAAAATATTCAGGCAAAGAATTTGATATCCGGGTTTCCTGCCTGCCCTCCATTTATGGAGAGAGTGTGGTTATGCGTCTTCTGGAAAAATCGGCTGCCCTGATGAACCTTCAAAATCTTGGCTTCTACGAAAACGACTATAAGCGTTTTTCCTCTGTAATTAAAAGACCAAATGGCATATTCCTGATTACCGGCCCTACAGGAAGTGGTAAAACAACTACTTTATATGCGACTATTAATGAGTTGAATAAGACAGATACAAAGATTATTACCGCAGAAGATCCTGTAGAGTATACCCTTCGCGGTGTTAATCAAAGTGAAATAAACGAGAAAATCGGGTTTGATTTTCCTACAATTTTGAGGTCTATGCTTCGTCAGGACCCGAATATTATCCTTGTGGGAGAGATCCGGGATGCTGAAACAGCGGATACTGCGGTTGCTGCTGCCTTAACAGGGCATCTTGTTTTGAGCACCCTTCATACGAATGATGCTCCTTCAGCTATCACGAGATTGATTGATATGGGGATAAAACCCTTTCTCATTGCTACTTCACTACAAGGGATAATGGCGCAGCGGCTTGTCAGGATGATCTGTACAGGTTGTAAAGAACCTGTTAAATATCACCCTGAAAAGTTATTAGAGATGGGGTATGATATAGAAACATTAAAAGATTTTTCCTTTTATAAGGGAAAAGGCTGTAAGAATTGTAATAATATTGGATATCGTGGCAGATTAGGTATTTATGAACTCTTAGATATGAATGAGACCCTGCGCGATATGACCTATCGCATGGCTGCTACTGACGAGATAAGAGAAGCTGCAAGAAATATGGGAATGACCACATTAAAGGAAGACGGATTAAGAAAAGCAAAAGATGGCAAAACGACCCTGGAAGAGGTCGTTATGGTTACAGGGATAGAAGACTAAAGGATTAAAGAACAAAAAATTTTGTAACACCGTTTTGCTTTGAAGCTTTTTATGCAGATGAAAGAAAAAACAAAAGTAAGTTTAAAGACTGAAGCAAAGAGGAAACTCTTTGGACAAATATTGAAAGATAAGGGCTTAATTACCGAAGACCAAATCCAGGAAGCTCTGATGATTCAGAGACAGAAAGGCGGCTTGCTTGGCGATATTTTAACAAGCCTTCATTACATTACGAGTGAACAGATTATGCAAGCCCTGAGCGGGTATTTGGGATTAGAGATTATAACCCTTGAAAATATGGATATATCGCCTGAAGTTATTACTATGGTGCCTGCAGCTATTGCACAATTATATCGCATTGTCCCCGTTAGCAATAAAAATGGTGTTCTTACCATTGTCCAGGCAGATGCCTTAAATTTTGAGGCCCTGGATGATTTAAGATTGCTCCTGAAACATTCTATAAAATTGATGCTTTGCCAAAAGGATGAAGTCGTCCGCGCCATAGAAAAATATTATCCGAAAAAGCATGAATCTGTTGAACAGCTATTATTGGAATTCAAAGAAGATACATCCTATAACGCATTTGTCAGGGGAGAGTATATCGATATTGAAGAGCTAAAAAAGATGGCTGCTACGACTCCGGTGAAAAAATGGGTTAATCTTATGTTTCTGAATGCTATTCTGGATAAGGCTAGCGATATACATATAGAACCATTCGAGGATGAATGCAAGATCCGGTTTCGCATTGATGGCGTGCTGTACGAAAAGATATCTCCGCCAAAACAGTTAGGAATACCTATTGCCTCACGAATAAAGCTTATATCCGGTATGGATATTTCAGAGCGGAGATTACCGCAGGATGGACGCATTCAATTAAACGTTGGGGGAACACCTATCGATTTACGTGTTTCCACACTTCCCACGAAATATGGAGAAAGCATTGTTATGCGCCTGTTGAATAAGTCTGTTATGTCTGTCAATTTAAATGTATTGGGGTTTCGCCCGGACGAGTTAAAATCGATACACCAATTATTGAATAAACCGAATGGAATAATCCTTGTTACCGGCCCGACAGGTTCCGGAAAAACAACAACTCTGTATGCGGCGCTCAGTTATTTAAATGATATTGGCACAAAAATTATTACTACTGAAGACCCTGTTGAATATGATATTGACGGACTTATTCAGGTACAGATAAACCCATCTATTGACGTAACCTTTGCGAATTGTTTGAGGGCTATTTTAAGGCAAGATCCTGATATTATCCTTGTCGGTGAAATACGGGATGAAGAAACCGCTAAAATTGCTATACAAGCCTCATTGACAGGGCATTTAGTTTTTAGTACACTGCACACCAATGATGCCCCTACTACGATAACACGCCTCATTGATATGGACATTAAGCCATATCTGATCGCTTCTACGGTAGAAGTAGTTATTAGCCAAAGATTGGTACGTAAAATATGCGTTTCATGTAAAGAAGAATATATGCCTTCCGAAGAATCTTTGATGGAATTAAACCTTACACGGGAAGATGTAAAAGAGAAGCAGTTTTTTCGGGGCAAAGGCTGCAGTAACTGTCGCAATATAGGATATAAGGGACGTATGGGAATATATGAGATTATGGTTATGAATGAAGAGATACGGCGATTAACAATCGAACAGGCACACACAAATGTAATCAGGTCGGTCGCAAAAAGAAATGGAATGAATACCTTAAGAGACAGTGGATTAACGGCAGTATACGATGGATTAACGACAATTGAGGAAGTTATGAGAGAAACAATGTTGGTATAACCGGATGATAAGGGAATTTTCATCTTTTTTCGTTCAGCAATAAATCAACACACCCCTGGCAACTTTCAAGAGGGGAAGGATACACCCCCAACCCCTTCCCAAAGAGGGGAGTATGAAAGTCCCCTCTTGGGAGGGGATTTAGGGGTGGGTAAGAGGGCATATGCATCAAGCTAAGAATAGTGTTCCATAAAAAGGGAGGTATCCCCTTGGGAAAAGAGCACGGTGTGTTCGTGTTTCCCTCTAATCCCCCCTAACCCCCCTTTAAAAAAGGGGGGAAAGAAGGATAAGTTTAGAAAAGGGGAGAAAGAAGGAAGGATTTTCTCTTGAGAGAAGTTTGCCTGATCAACAATATCAAACATTTCCCCCTTTTTTAAAGGGGGATTAGGGGGGATTATGGGTGGTTTGTTATTCTTCACCGTTTCCCTATTTTAGCTTGATGCATATGGGGTAAGAGGGTAGGTAAAAAGAAAATTTGTTGAGTTTTGTTTTGTAAAATTCAATCTACTGTAAAGGTAACACTTATGTCTATTTTTCAATACAGCGCTGTTGATAAAAAGGGACATACTATAAAAGATAAACTTGAGGCCTCTGGTTCAGATGATGCCGTTGCAAAGATACGCGCTCTCGGCTATTTTCCAACAAGCATCAAAGAGATTTCTTTTCGTCAAAAAGGAAAAGAACTGCCCGTTTCATCCGATAAAGCCTTAGAAAAACATACCAGAATATCCATCTCTTTTGGTAAGGTAAAATCGAAAGAACTTACGGTATTCACACGGCAACTTGCGACACTCCAGGATGCAGGACTTCCTATTATACGAGGGTTAAAAATACTCTCATCTCAAATGAAAAAAGGACTATTTAAAAAAACAATACTGAAGGTTATTGAGGACATTGAGGGTGGAAGTACGCTTTCCGGAGCTTTTGTAAAACATCCAAGGGTTTTTGATACGTTATACGTTAGCATTGTAAGGGCAGGTGAAGTGAGCGGTACTCTGGATATTATTTTACAGCGCTTAGCCGATTTTCGGGAAAAGATGGAGCGGCTTATCAGAAAAATAATTAGCGCTATGATTTATCCTATTGTCGTTATGGTTGTTGCAATAGGCATTCTTATAGGTCTTATGATTTTCATCGTTCCAAATTTTGCCAAAATATTTGAAGAGTTGGGTCTGGAGTTGCCAGTTCCTACTAAAATGCTTATTCTGTTCAGTACTATCTTAAAAACGCAGTGGATATGTATTCCTTCCGTACCGTTAGGAAGTTTCATTCTTTATAAATGCCTGGGGGAAATAAAAAAGATGAGGTTGCTGATAGATAAGACCAAATTTAAATTGCCAATCTTCGGTAATATTATCAATAAATCTACCATATCGAGATTTACCCGTACCCTTGCGACCCTGACGTCTAGTGGAGTACCAATCTTAGATGCCCTGAATAACGCCAAAGAATCTACCGGAAATGCAGCTATGGCTCAGGCAATCCAGCATATTCATGATAGTATCAGAGGAGGAGAGAGTATAACGAAGCCCCTGAGAGCCTCTAAAATATGTGATGAGATGGTAGTTAATATGGTGGAGGTCGGAGAGGAAACAGGAGGACTGGATGCTATGCTTAATAAGGTAGCAGATAATTATGATGATGAAGTAGACAGGGCAGTGGAGGCTATGGTTAGCTTGATAGAACCTATAATGATTGTATTTCTGGGGGGTTCAGTTGGTTTTATTGTAATCGCCATGTTTGTGCCGCTGATAAAATTAATGCAGGGTATTAGTGGTCAATAATCTGGTCTGCCAAACTACATTCAATGAGGCTGCCTTTGGCAGCAACGTATGAAAAAAAATAAAATTTCTGTAGGGCGAGGCTTTAGCCTTGCTAGGCAACTTAACAACCGGTTGGGGTCTTTCGGTGAAAACAAAGGCTTTACCCTGATAGAATTGATTATTGTTCTGTCTGTTATCGGTATTCTAACAGGTATAATACTTCCTGTTTTTCTGCATGGTGGACTTGATGAATCTGTCAGTACATTACGGAGCAGTGTATTTTCTGCAAAGACCCTTGCTATAACGAAACGAAAACCTTGCAGACTGATCTTGAATGCCGATTATTATACGAATCCTGATTTCTCACCCTGCACACTCGTTGTGGAAGACACAGAAGAGACGTTTAAAAAAAGGTATCGACTTCCGCGGTATATAAGATTTTGGCAATATAATGCTACAGATTTTACCAGTGGGACAAAAACTATTTACTTCGAGCCTCATGGTATTTCTCATAACGTGGCCGGTAATAACGTCCCACAAGATACTATTATTACATTAAAAGATGTAAAAACGGGACTAATAACTACCCGGACAATTATTGGTAACACTTGTCAGATGAAAAAATAACAATCGATTTTACATATGTTTCCACGATCAAAAAATAAAGAACAAAAGGAACAAGGGTTTACCCTCATTGAAATCCTCGTTGCCATTTTTGTGCTGGTGATTGGCATATTTGGTGTTATGGCGCTATTTCCGGTAGGTATACATAAAACCAGTAAAATTGCGAAGACAACCCTCGGTGCCGTTTCAGCCGAGGTTCCCCTTGCTTATGCATCGTATAAGTATCCGGAGAATTCAGGAAGTCCGGATTATCATATTCAGGATATTGTAAACCTTATATCAGGGACAGATATCCCTGCCTGTTATTTTTATCCAGGTACGGGTGTTATTGCAATACCAGGTAATTCCCTGTACGGATGGAATACAGCCATTGTCCCTGTTGATATGAGTACCCCTGGCAATGGGACTGCAACGTCGATAGCAGAAACCTATCTTTTCAGGCAACAAACTGCTGTGTATAAGAATTATACAACCAATAATGGCACAGCCACCTTTACGTATAACAGTGCGATAGTATCTAACGTCTCCAATATCAATACGATTTCAGTCAATCATTTTATCGGTAATATCCAAAATCGCATCTGGTATCGTGTAGTAGCTGTTAATGAATTGGCGGGTAGTATAACAATCGGATATCCCTATGAATATGAGACTACAAGCGCTGCTTATATTTCTACAAATACTATTGTAGGTCTCTATAATACCATGCTTACTTCACATTGATATCTTGCGCAATATCCTTATATAAATATAAGCAAACGTTAAATCGCTATGAAAAAAAGACATAATGGTTTTACCTTGCTGGAGTTGTTGATCGTTATAGCACTCACGGGTGTTCTGTGGGGTGTAGCTTATACCCTGTTGTATCAGTCTAAAAAGGTATTTTCTCTATCGGAAAATAAACTGGAAATGTATCAATATGCAAGGATCGCTATAAGCGACATTTCCCGAAACCTGAAGGGGGCGATACTGAAAGATACCGTGGATTATTTTAAATCTTTTACCCCATTGGAAGCAACCGGACTTACTCCCCCGCCTAAAGACAATAGCAGTATCCTTACCTTCCTGTCACTGACGCCGAACGGCTCCTCTACGCCAGTTACCCTTCTTACCTATTACGTAAATAACGTAGACGAATTGATGCTGGCACACTATAATGATGCCTCTTATATCTATGGAAGTGTGTCGGGCTTTGATCCTCATGATGCTACATTCTATAAACTGGCGGCAAATATAAATTATTTCAACCTCGCATACGGCATTGGAAATACCTGGGTAAATGCCTGGAATAGTACTGATGGAATTACAACTGGTCGCTTGCCTGATTCGGTTAAAGTAACATTACAAATATATGGTACAGGCACCGGCGGTATGATGGAAATAGGTACTTTTACTACGGAAATCATGATTCCCTGCCGTGTGACACACTAAATTATAGCATCCAATAGATGAAATCGGACAAAATGTAGTGCATGAGTCTTTGGTTGTATGCTGGTATAGGGAATGTTACGGAATCTCTCAACATGTCATTGCGAGGGTCTTCTCCGAAGCAATCTCTTCTGAAACTTGTAAAGGATTGCTTCGGACAGTACCCTCGCAATGGCTGGCGGGGTAGTCTTTCTTCTGTTGAGGATATGTTCGGTTTCATCATTGAAATACTATAGGTCATTGGCGACTTTTTTGTATCCTGTTATCTCTTATTACGATGTAGGGCAAGGCTTTAGCCTTGTCACCCGCTTAAACACGTACACGGGGAATAGCAACCCGAAAGGGTTGCCCTGCAGAATGAAATTTGAAATAAAGTAGACTCGTATGGACAATAAAGACGATAAAAAAAATGCAGGGTATGTCATCATTGTTGTGGCAGTTATTCTGGTAGCCATTTCTCTTATGGGGATGGTATTTTTGAACATTACGAGTATCGATTTTACAGCCACCGATAATTATGTCAACAATGTTCAGGCTGAAATGGCTGCCCATGCCGGACTTGAATATGCCATGTACGTGTTACGAATGGACAAGTATGGCACGGATACTATGGTTTATAACGGTAATAATTATTGTTACATTGGTACAACAACGCTGGGTTACGATGAAAATTATGATGCGTACACGGAAGAATGGTTGGGTACGGGAACGGGCAAGATATTTTGTAATACTACGGCTGCCAGCAATGATGTTGATAATAATGGAGATGGCGTCCTGGATTCTCAATGGATAGATGCCCCTTTTTCCTTAGATAAAAAGGTAAAGGCACAATACGCCATTCTCATCGAGGATACCGGAGAATCGCGGATTAATGTCAATGTGACGGGGAATATTGTAGGGGCAACGGGAGCATTTCTCTACGGTACAGGTGCAACTACCTATGATATAAGATTACAAGATATTCTTACTGACAGCATAGCAAAAGATATCATCGGAACGAGCACTGGCCGGTGTGGTACCGATGGTGTACCGGGTAATACAGGGACAATAGCAGCTCAGTTACAAGCTCGTAATCCCATGGGTGACGACCGCCCGTTTAACATGCTGGATGCTGTTGATGTATGTTTTGGGACGTATACATCGCCTGCGATTTATCAATCAAGATTACGCAATATTATTAACAATGAAACCCTTTTCCAAAATATAAGAAATAGCCTTACTATGTATTCTTTCGATAATATTATAACTCCAACTGGTACCCTTAGCGCTTTACAGATGGGAAGTAATTATTACCGTCTGAATATCAATACTGCATCCGTTGCCGACATTTCTACACAATTGAAGCATTGTGTGTTTGGTACAGATACCTTAACGGCAGATCAGATTGCAACCCATATTAAAGATTATAGAGATGCGGATGATAGTATCACAGTCTATAATGACAGATATGGCTTAGAGGCCCACCCGTTTATCAATGAACTTTATTATGCCACTGCTACAGCATACCATAGAGTTGAACTCGTAAATCCATTTAATCGCAGTATTGATATTGGAGGCTGGAATCTTATCGTTAACAGGGGAGGGACGGTTACCGTATACACGTTAGGCGCTGCAACAATAAGCGCAGCGCCTTCTGCATCAAATCCTGTATACTATGTTTTAGGTGATAATGCATCAGCCACCCTTACAACAAACCTTATGGTAAGTAGTCCTGGTCCTCTCAATATTTATGACTATGATAGCGATGGTATTCCGATAGAAGTTACTGTTACCCTGAAAGAGTCCACGCATAATGTTATCGTAGATCAGGCGTATCCAAGCGCCTATATTAATACCGTTAGTATCCTTGGTCTTATTGATGCTCTTATACAAAAGGTGCTGGCATGTGGAGTTCCGCCTGAAAGCGGCCTTTTAACGAAATTGTATAATGCAAGAGGCGATTTGGCGGAAACACCGCCTGATTGTGACGCTGCTGAACCTAATCTGAATTCCTTTATTCATATGGTTGATGGTTTGAAAGGGAGCAAAAGTCCAGCATGGAAGGAATGTATTAATATCAATGGCGATGAATTTATGAGCCGTGCACAATATATTATCGATACCTGTGCGAATCCACCTTCGGCAAGGGCGTCCATTGGTCAAAGAAAAATTCCGATCATAGAACGTTCCGATAACTGGTCAGGTTCACCTGCGAACAAAACAATAGGTACTAACAATATAAATTTTACCAATACTCGTCAACTGATAATTGCTAACAAGGACTTTATTTCGCCTGGCGAGTTAGGTTCTCTGCTAACGGTGGGTTATAATACTAATTACTCTTACACGATGGATGCATCGTACGCTACATCCACGAATTATGTTGATAATGCAAAGATAAATCTTTTCGGAGGTACCTATACTACTGTTCAGGAGTATTTTACCATAGCAGACCCAAGAGATGATACTATTGACGATGACGCCGATGGCGCTATTGGTACCGATACCGGTAACCAGACTGGTGATATTGATGGTCCTGAAATTCAGGTACCTGGCCGTATCAATATCAACACTGCGCTATCTGGTGTATTAGCAGCCTTACCGGGTACCAGCACAAATACTTCTATGGGCACGTGGAGTGCATTAATCCAGTCTGAAATGGGATATTCCCTGATAAACAACATCATAAATGCGCGTCCGTTTAGTACTGTTGGACAGATAACAAGTGTTACCGGGATGGATTATTTTTCGAACGATAATATGGATAATGACGATGATGGATTTGTTGATGACAAGGATGAAAAAGACCTTATATTTACCTCCATTTCAAATCTTCTTACCACCCACACCAATGTATTTACTGTGTACGTTACCGCTCGCATTGTTAATGCTGATGTATCTCAGACATTGGCTGAAAAAAAGTTAGTGGCAATTGTTGATCGGTCTGTTACCCCTGTTAAAATACGGTATTTCCGATGGATGACTGAATGGTGATACAACGATTGGAATTTCGGTAGTTACAAATTTTAAGTAAGTATGAATTTTGTTTACTTCTGGCTTGTCCGGATTGGGAGGTGTTTTTGTGATTATTTATTCTGGTAAAAAAATACAGGTTCGAAAGGATGAGATTATCTTAGACGATGGGAGAAAGGCAATGAGGGAAACCGTAGAGCATCCGGGTTCAGCCGCTATTATCCCTTTTATTTCGGAACATGAAATTCTTCTTATCCAGCAATACAGACATGCCATCAAAGAGACAATTTACGAGATTCCTGCCGGTACCCTTGATAAGGGTGAGACCTTTTATACGTGTGCGGAGCGTGAATTAGAAGAAGAGACAGGCTATAGAGCCGGTATACTAGAGCCGCTTATAATTCTCTATCCCTCTCCGGGCATTCTCGGTGAAACTATGCATCTCTTTAAAGCAACAAAGCTCACAAAAACTCAAACGAATTATCAGGTGGATGAATCAATTAAGGGTATTGTACAAGTTAAATTGAGTGAGGCATTCGATATGATAAGGAAAGGCATACTACGGGATGCGAAAACGGTATGTAGTATCTTGATGTGTAAATAGATTTCTCATGTAATTTATGATAATGCTAGTACAGCATCATGGTAATTTTTAGCACTACTACAGATTCAAGAGCGATGAGTATTTCCTTACCAGTGAGAAATTATTTGCTTTTCTAGATAGGGTCTATATGTACAAAGGCCTTATGAATACCCTCAATACTCTCAACTGCTCTTTGTACATTTTTCCCAATATCATGTGCTTGGGTCAGTGTTAGATGCTGATCTAAGGATATGTGAATTTCAACATGAATATAATGTCCTACATAATGTGCACGGACATCATGGATTTCAATAACACCGGAAACGGCTTCAGATTTTCTTTTTATTTCTTCCATAATATTCGGTTCAGGCTGCTTACCCATAAGGTAATCAATATTTTGCACACCAATCTTATATCCTGCGTAAATAATCCAAAAACTAATAAGGATTGCAGAGATATCATCCATTTGCGGATATCCAAAAAATCCGCAGATGACTCCCACCATAGCGGCAAGAGACACATATACATCATTCCTGCTATCAATAGAACTTGCCATGAGGGCAGGGCTATTGATATCATGACTTATCTTTTTGAAATATTGAGACATGACAAATTTCATACCTATTGATATAACGAGCACGACAATCGTATAAGAGCCGATTTTATGTTCATGTGCTTTTACCATATTAAACGTAGATGTATGTAACATCTCGAAGCCCAGGATACCGGCAAAGATCGCAACAATCAAACCCGCGATAGGCTCTGCC
The DNA here is from genome assembly GCF_030263775.1 of Candidatus Jettenia sp. AMX1. Lineage (NCBI taxonomy): Bacteria > Pseudomonadati > Planctomycetota > Candidatus Brocadiia > Candidatus Brocadiales > Candidatus Brocadiaceae > Candidatus Jettenia > Candidatus Jettenia sp. AMX1. The sequence continues at coordinate 47,197 of NZ_SZPP01000015.1, read as the reverse complement.
CGGTGATGACCAAACGGATGTCCTTCATCCGCCTGTTTCGAAGAAGTCTTTACAGCAAAGAAAATAATTACTGAAGAAATGACATCAGTAACCGAATTCACGGCATCAGAAATAACCGCCAAACTGTTCGACATGAGACCAGCTGTAATCTTAATAGCGAATAGAAAGGCGTTACAAGCGATCATAATAATAGTTGCATTACGGCCTTTATTGTTCATATCTGATGTATGGTAAAAATAAAATCTATAAAGGGATATAAAAAATACAAAGAAATCTTGTAATATTTACAAAATTTAACCATGAAATACCACTAAATAATTTTTATTGTTGTCTTAGTATATCTTTAAATTTATTTGATTTTATATATTAGAACTACTTCTCCGAAAGCCTGTTTGAAAATGGTATAACGCTTGCATTCTCTTTCTTGATCTTTAGGAAGTAGGGGTACGTTGCCACGTGTCCTAAGGGAACTGATATCTACGGTAAGTGAATGAGAGTTCCAAAAGACATAATTTCATATTGAGGAATTTCAAAGTCTAGAGTAAATGATATTCGGAGACATATTCGAAGGTTGGTTCAATCGTCCCCGATTGAACCGAAACAGTTATTTGGTTGTATCTTTCCACACGAGCTCACATGCTCGATTTCAGTTCAAACGTATGGTTCAATCGAGGACGATTGAACCAGCGAAATTGCTGCCGAAGGCAGCCTAACTTACTTAATGTATAGGAATTTCAAATTGCCAGTTCCTTCCCCTTGATGGGGGAGGTTAGGTGGGGGTGAACAAGCAAGCAGGTCACCCTCACCTTAGTTCCTCCCATCAAGGGAGGGAAAAATTTGTAGGTAAGTTGCCGAAGGCTTAACTTAAAAATAAATTGTGATTATTTGAGAAATTTTTAGAGAATTATCACAGATGAGAATATTTATTCGATTTGTAATACTTATAGTATGCATTATCATGACGATTGTTGGTGCGATCTTTCTGGAAATACTCCTTGATCTTACGGGTCTGGAATCCATAAAACACCTTATCGGGACGATTGGCTCCATCCTTATAATAATATCAATCGTTTACTCTTTAAGGAAAAGAAAGTTTATTTTTAAATCAGGCAAATTAAAACAGTGGCTCATTATCCATGAGTGGATGACTATTGCTGGAACAAGTCTTGTCTTTGTTCACGGTGGATTCCATGGACATGCTGTTGTTCCACTCTTAACAACAGGTGTTATGTTTGTAACGATGGTAAGCGGACTTGTCGGTAGATATCTCTATTTGTATGTATGCGAGGAACTCTCGTCGAGAAAAAAAGAGCCGGAAGAAAAAAGATTTCCCAAAGAGGAAATCGAGGATACTATCTCATTCCTTGTTATTACCCATAGAGCCATGAGGCACTGGCGTACAATCCATATCCCTATCGTCTTTGTTTTAGCCATGATGGTGACATTTCATGTTTTATCTGCCCTATATTATGATGGGTTTTGGCAATAATTTGATGACAAACGGGTATACCTGCGAATTTAATTTCTTAACAAAAAATCTTTATTAGGTTTTATCATATGAAAAAAACCATAACAGTTGTTTTGCTTACCACGATGGTGATAATCATTCTTATTTGGGCTGTAGGCTTAAGATTTCCAACTCATATATACTCCCCTGATGATCTCCATAAAGATCATCAGGGTATTCAAGACTGCCGACAATGTCATATCCCTTTTAAAGGTGCAGCCTCAGGTTTATGCATGACCAGTGATTGCCATACCATTGATAGATTATCGCAACTTTCAAATAAACTATTATCCGACCTACATATCTCCTATGCCAGGCAAGATTGTCTGCATTGCCATACCGAACATAAAGGAATTGCAGGAAAGATTACGAAGCCTTTTGATCACAAGACGATTGATGTGAGCATATTACATGAATGTTTTGCCTGTCATACTGTAGATTATCAAAAGGCCCATCCGGGTAAATATAACACGGATTGCAATATGTGTCACATTTCAACTACGGGATGGAAAATTATTTCGTTTAACCATAATACTATTTTAGGTAAAACGGCCTGTACAACGTGTCATTCCATGCCGAAGGATGAAAAACATAAAAAATTTCCAGAAACCTGTGAGACCTGCCATACAACAAAGAATTGGAGAGAGATCCTTTTTAACCATGATGCACTTGATTCGATGCAAGTCTGCATAGAATGCCATAAAAAACCTTCAGATAACCTCCATGCCACTATCTCTGAAGACTGTAGGGTATGCCACTCAACAAAAAAATGGAAACCTGCAAACTTCGACCACGATACATATTTTCCTCTTACAGGAGATCATTGTGTCTCATGTAATATCTGTCATCAAAGCGGTAATTATCAGCAATATACCTGTTTAAATTGCCACGAGCACAATACTTCTCACATACGCCATGAGCATGAAGAGCACGGTATATACGATTATGGGAACTGTTTAAGATGCCATAAAATGACGGTTGATGGGAAGAGTTATGGGAATCCTGCCGCTGAGGCTTATGATGATGAAGGGGATGAGGGAGAAGATGATTAAATGAGTGATGGAAATAAAAATTTCAGATCTCATCTCTCATTACCCATTAGCTGGCAGTTTTAATGTCTGAATATAGATAATTTATGTCTACTTTCCGCACCTATTTACAGGTCTTTATTTATTAATAAGTTACAAAACTGTAAATTTGGCAGCTAAAAAATTAAGTTGCGTAATATCAATAACTTATGACTTTTAAGTGCGGAATGTGGGTTTATGTATGATTCCGATAATTTCAATAATTGCCAGTTACAGATGAAAAACCCTAAATTTAATTAGGTAAAGTACTTATACTTTAGATGAAACATAACTTGTTATCTGGCGTTCCATTTGCTGTATCATAGGTTGACATTCTTAACTAAATTATCATGATAAAATAAAAGGAAGTGATTATGATCACTGAAAAAATATCTAAAGTATTTTATTCTTAATGTATCCTTGAATAGCTTTCATAATCATTATCATTTGCTATGTTATAGTATCCAAAGAATGAAACTAAACATAGTATCAACTGAAGAAAGACTACCCTGCCTGTCATTGCGAGGGTTTTTTCCGAAGCAATCCCAAAGGCAGAGATTGCAGAGCCTGTTCCGAGCGTATCAGCGAGGAATCTCCTGTCGCTGATATGCTATCTCTACAGTTTATAGCATAAGGATTATAATGCAGGTGAGGTGAAACTTGTGAAAAGTTTTGCAAGCTAATAGCAATCTGATATTTCATAGAGGAGAAGAATAATGAATTATCTCTTACAATTCAGAGTTAAATCTGTAGGATTTCTTACTCTCGTTGTCTCTTTTACCGGACTAATTTGGTTCACGGGTTGTACAATACACACGGAGATGGTAGCTACTCCTCATAAAGAAACAATTCCAGAGTCGGCTGCAGCAACAATGAAGATTGAGCGGGGAATTACGGACGAATCCTTAAGGTGTATAGTATGCCATGAAGAGCGAGGCGTAACTCACGGCTGGATTGCCGATTGGGAGGCCAGCGCACATGCCAGGAATGGTGTGGGATGTGAGGCATGTCATATTAACCCTGAGGGAGAACCGGTGGTAAAAGAAGCTGTTGAACTAGAGTATCTCCACACCGACGGAAGCAATTGTGAGGATAAGAGGGTACATCTCCGGGTCATTGCTGGCAACTGTGGGGAATGTCATACCAAACAGTACAAAGAATTCATAAAGAGCCGCCATTCCATTGGATGGGAGAGGATGTTAGCGTATGGTCACGATACGGGGCTTTCCAAAGATATCCGTTTAGCCAGGTGCGAACAGTGCCATAATATTCAATTTAAATGTGATTCGTGCCACACAAGACATACCTTCAGTGCCCTTGAGGCAAAAACTCCCGAGGTCTGCCGGACGTGTCATACGGGGCAGGACCACCCGCATTATGATATGTACATTTCTTCCAAACATGGGACCGTATATACTGCAACCCAAACCAATATATTAAAAGAATCTCAATCAATCAAGGCATTACGTGCGCCAGTGTGTATTACCTGTCATATGCCCGAGGGCAATCATGATATCAGTTTTGGGCTTGCCTATGCACCGGTAGGAGACGGCTTATCTTATAGTAACCGGGAAGGTATTCCTGTCGGCAAAAACAAGTTAACGAAAAGACGCAGTGATATGTTGTCTGTTTGCAATACCTGTCATTCACCGGGTTTTGCTGAGAAAACATTAACGAAGGCTGACGTCGTTCATGAGAAGGTAAATGCCGTTATGGATGAGGCAAAGAATACTATTCTTGAATTGGAAAAAGAAGGCCTTATCTATTTATCGAATATTAAGAATGCCAAGATGATTGATACCACATCTCCTGTTCATGCCCTTATTCTTGGGTCTCCGCAATTATATGGTGGATCAAGAATAGAGCGTTTATTTCTCGATATAATTTGTAACGCCGTTGTTGCCTCGAAAGGGGCATACCACGTGAATCCCAATTATACATACCTGTATGGACTTGCAGAGATGCAAAAAGGTATGAGTGATATGAAAGAAGAGGCAAAGAACCTACGGGAAGAAGCAGAATTCAAGAGAAAGATGGGCAGTAAATTGAGATAAATGCCGAAGAGGGGAGTCGAACCCCTACCGTGTTGCCACGACTAGACCCTGAATCTTTTTTTGATAGTTTTCTGTATCTCCGGCGTTTGCGCATACTTAGAATATAACTTCCATTAGTTATAGGGTTTACAAACTATTCTTAATGAAAATAACTGTGTATAACATACCATAAAAAGGTTAAAAATCTATTGTAATCTGCCACAAATTTGACACAATAAATTTTACTAACTGTAAATGATTGTTGGATTCGCTCCGCTTAATCCAACCTACGGGACTTATGATGAAAAATAAGCTTCATGAATCTATTGACAACTTTATATCAATATGATAGTGTTGTAATATGACTATTATTACCATACCAAAGATCCTTCAAGAGAAGCTTACTCCGGAAGGGGCTGAGGCACTCGCTCATGTACTTGAGAAAATCGAGGTACGAAGTGAATCCCACACCCTTCAAATGGCTGAAGAACGCCTTGAAAAGCGCCTCGCCGTAGAAACCTCCACGCTAAAAGAAGAAATTGCCAAGGTGGATAAACGTATTGAATCGGTTAAGGCTGAACTGATTAAGTGGATGTTTATCTTCTGGATCGGACAGATCGGGGCACTTTTCGCCATCCTCTTTGCCTTCTTTAAGAAGTAATTCATTTTCATGATTTGTTGGATTCGCTTAATCCAACTCACTATTACATAACTTTGTTACAATGCCTACATTCTAACGCATTACCCTCAATCCATTTTGAACAATGAGGACATCTTTTCATTGGAAATTCACCAGATGCATATCTCGCTTTAAGTTCATCTCGAGAACTCATATTTGAGTTCTCGTCATGAGTCGAAAACGAACAACGACATCCAGGGTGGGTATCTTTACCCGATATTGGAATTTTATTTATAGTATAAACACCTGACAATTCCTCGCAAAACGAACAAGTATCCAGAGCAGGAGAAAACTCAACTTTTGTGACATCATTCTCTTTCCAATCATCTCTTTTTTGTGTTTGTGATGCAATAGACATTAAAGTATGTTGGTAAAGGTATTTTTTTTCTCTTATCATTTTAGCATATAAAAGTTCCTTTATTTTGCTATAGATGATATTTCTTGTTTCCTTATCATCTGGTTTGATAACATTCAAAAGTGAGTCCTGTATAAATTTTTTGCTTTTACTCGTAACCTTTTTGATGTTAAATTGTTCAGCAAGTAGTAATAATTCGTTTTTATCTAATTGATGTAGTAATTCATTGATACTCAAGTCTTCGCATTCCATTTCAAAGGCAAAATAATCATAAGCTGCCTCCCATAGTGCTGGCCATTCACCGGCATCGTAAAACTTTTTATACCACTCATCGTACTTGTCCCATGTAAAATTGTCGGGGATGTAATTTTTGGCCTTACAGTTTTTAGGGTTTTCTCCTTTTGCTAAAGAGTGGGAAACCTCTTCTATGACTTTTTGAAAAATATCTGGTGTTAAATTGGTGCCTGCTGCTGTTATATGTTTTGCTTTATCAGCATGTTTCATTCTCGTTATGGTTATTAAATTTTCTCTATCATTGTCTTTTTCAGCTTTCCTGGGAGTAATAGGAATTATTTTAATAATATTTGTCTTTGGATCGTACTCTTCTTGTGGTGTTAATGGAAATTCATATCTACAATAACGACATCGTACAGCATTATCCTGATTGAGTACCCCACATTCAGGACATTGTATGCGAATCTGCTTTTTCTCCTGTGATTTAGGTTGTTTTTTTAACCAATCAAATATTCCCATTTGTGGTACCCCTTTTTTATCTAAATTTTCTCCTTTTTTACCCATAACTATTGAGGAATCTTCTGTGAATACGAGAGATGATGGGAAGACATAACCACAATCGCATTGCATTGCCTCGTCAGGACTAAGCAAGCCACAACAAGGACATTTAACCATGCTAACCTCCTTTCTAAAATTTTACCCCGATTGTCTTACAGTAATTTTTATATGTTTTCTTCTTTTTCAATAACTATTGATGGTGTTTCGATATTTTCAATTATTTCAGGTTTTTGAGTAGTTGTTGATTCTTCTATTAAAGTTGGCGTTTCTTTAGTATTCTGTTTTGATTTTGATATTTTTTTCTTTCTCTTGATTTTTACATCTCCTATTTCTTCCCATGCTTCTTTTGATAACATTTCTTTTATACTGTCTGTGACTTCTTCTTCATCAACATTTATTCCTGTGGCTACCCTTAAGTGCTTCCTAATAATTCTGAGGGTATCTTCTTGAAATATGGCCCGGATAATACTTTTTGGTGAAAGGGTTTTGATTCTGAGATAGTAATCTTCCAATTCACCTTTCAGAATGCTTTTTTTATGAAGCAATCCGATGAAATACGCAGTATCATAAATATCATTCTCAAGAATGTCTACTGACCAAACAAGGTCATTCTGTATGCCATCATTAAAGTTGAGATGATATGCCTGCCAATACCGTCCACTGGTAAGAATAATCCACTCAACACCAGCGTTTGCAGCATAATTGCTAGCCTGTTCGATATAGCTTTTCCTGAGTTCCATGCCAGCTTGTTTTATTTCTATAAAGAAGGCTACTTTATTATTGAGTTTAATTGCATAGTCCACATATTTATCTTTAACTGTATGCTCTTTCGAAATTTCTGAAAAGACATCATACCCAAGTGCATCTTCAAGGAACTTACCGATCCTCATGGACGTTTCCGCTTCATTTATCCCTTGTTCATGTGCCTCTTGAAAAATAGGTATATATTTTTTTAGTACCCTACTAATGTCGACCGGCATAATAACTCCTCCTTTTCTTAATCTTACCTTATCTAAACCTTCTCCTTTTTTCGACAACAACCCCAACAATTCTGAATTCGTCTTTCTTTACCTCCATTTCCTGGTATTTTTCGTTTAAAGGACGCAGGACGTATTTATCGCCGTACTTCTTTAATTGCTTAAAGGTGCATTCCTCTTGATGGTTTTTTACGATGACGAAGTCGCCGATCTCTGGCTGGATGTGTGGGTTTACGATGATGATGTCGCCATCGTAGAACAGATCCTCCATGGAGTCGCCTTTGACGCGCAGGGCAAAGATGCATTCGCCGGAGACGTCTGACTGGATCCAGGACTCGGCATCCTCGGGGCGAAAGGTTTCGCACGTCTCCGTCCAGCCACCTGCCTTTACCCAGGAGATTACGGGTATGGGACGGGATTTCTTGAGGAGCGCTGGTTCAATGCCCTCGTATTTCATACCTGTAGGATATAACTCATCTGTTGTCATACCCGCAGCATTGGCAAGCTTTTTAAGAATATCAGGGTTTGGCTTGCTTCCCCGCTTTAAATAAGTTCTTAAAGTGCCGTAATTAATACCAGCGGCCAAAGCAAACTTACTTACATTCCCTTTGTATTTTTCTTTTAATATTTTGTGAAGGTTATTTATAAATTCTTGATTTTTCATTAGTTATAATTTATTTTAGCAATTGCTCATATTTTATTTGATAGTATTGAGCAATTGTATTAATATCTCTATTGACATATGAGAAATCACAGTCTATCTTCGGGACACGTATATATAATTGCATTTCTTGGTGTCTTAGCCTTTCGGTAGCGCTCAAAGGCTTTTTTTATTTCTTGTTCTGATTCGGGTGTTTTAGGGTGTTCCCGGAGAACGGTTTTGTTGCAGGTATTACAACATATTGTATCTGTTTTTATTATGAGAGTTTCTTTACCACATTCAGGGCATTTACCTTGTATTTTTGACATAAGTATTCTCCATAATTTCTTATAAACAAAAGTGTTACGATGAAAAAAAAGAAACGGATTCTCATTTCAGAGGTGGCACGGCAGGTGTTTCTCCGGCGGAGGGTTACGCCTTTTAAGCGTTGGATGGAGAAGTATAAGAAGAATTCATTCATTGTTGCAAGGGCGACGGGTCTTTCGGCAAGCGGGGTGAGGAAGGCTTGCAGATATGAAGATATGACGAAGAGGACGTGTATGCTGATTGCGAATGCGTGCGGGATTCCTCCTGAAGTAATGATGTTCCCGGAACGGTATGAGAATGCGCATGCTGCAGAACGGGCTTTTAACGCTATACGGGAGTTCCTCAGCGACATTGAAATTCCTGGCTAGGGTTTTTTAGAGAATCTTGGTGATATGTGGCAAATCACTTTATAGCAAATCCAAGAAAAAATAACAAGATATATTATTTGGTGGACGGTGACTTATGATAAATCACATTCTGCCGTGCCGATTTCTACGCCTTTGATTACTGTGTTAAGGGCGCTCTTGTTTTTCCGTGATACGACGACGCTCGTGATGCTGTGCCCCACAAGGCCCAGGAGTGCGGCGATCCCGACGCCGATGGCGCCGTAGCGCAGACGGAGAGGAAAAGAAGGATAATGCCTATACTGTAGTACTGTGTGCCGTGTTTCATTCTATAATCTCCTTACGTAGAGACGCACAGCCGTGCGTCTGTACACGGGTTTAGGAAAGGGGGTGAGGGGTATGATAGCGATACAGAGGGGTAGCAGGGCGGTTGCGATGTATGGAGGCAATGTTATACATGAGTTTGACATGAAAGAGTTTAGTAATGAGGAGTTGGTTGAATTGCGGTCGATTTTGTTTGATCAGTTGAGGGAGATGGATGAGGGGCAGGATGTGGTGCATGCGTTTATTGAGGAGATTAACGGGTTGTTGAGTGAGCGGATGAATGAGTTGGCTTGCAGCAGGGATAATCCCGTCATCTGTCATCTGTAACGTAGTAGGGAGCGGGTTTGAAACCCGCCCGTACAAAACAGGATGGAGGGGGTGATAACTATGACAAGGATGGTGACTCAGCAGCAGGAGGCAGTGAGCAGGAGGGCTTGTATTGCGGCAGCAACGGAACAGATGGTGGCGGCGATGGAGGAGTTTGTGCGGATACAGGGGGAGATGACGGTTTGTGAGTGGATGCAGGTGTTTCATGGGCTGTCGGGGAGGATGCTTGCGACGGGGTTGAAGCAGGATTGGGATTATATGTCCAATTTTACCGGGGGTAAAAAATAGAGGGTATCGGGCTTATGGAAAAATTGCTTACGGTTAAGGAGGTGGCTGAGATACTGAAAAGGTCTCCGGCGCAGGTGAATAGGCTATGCAGGCTGGGGATGATTAAGTTTGTGAGGTTCGATTATGAGAGGCTGTTTCTTGAGAAGGATGTGAGGGCATTTGTTGAAAGGTATACGATGCAGAAGGATGCGGAGGAGAATGTTATTAAGAAGAAACGGGGGAAGGGAAATGGCGCCGGGGTTTAGATACGAGGATGGCGCGGTGTTTATTTCTTTCAATGAGAAGGAGCGGCGGTTTGCGCTGAAGGACCTGAGCCTTTTGCAGTTACAGAATCTGAGGTTTTTTTTACATGATCATGTCGGCCTGCCACAGGTGTTTGAATGTCTGTATGAGGTGTATAAGAGGGAAGAGACATGGAACGGGATTGGCCCTCAGGGGCAGGGGAGCTATGAAGAACCCTCTGCCTCTGTCCTTTTCGCTGCAGGGACGCAAGGTTTGCGCTCCTGCAATGACCAGGAAGCGGGGTTGATCCCAGCCACCAGGTGCCTCATCCCTTCTACGCCTGGTGGCAGTTCCCTGGATACAATAATTTAGGAGATGAAATTATGCAAAGGCTTACGCCAAGTCAAAAAATACTGGATTATTATTCGAGAGAAAATGAAATCTGTGAAATTATCAGACATGCACATGATACGATTGCTCTGCTGGTTCTCAGGCATAAACGGGATCTCAGCGAACTTCTTGTGCTACGATGCAATGTGGCAATAGATGGTCTGAAAGATATACCTGAGCTCCTAAGAAAACGAAAAGGAGTTCAGGAAAAAAGAGGGAAAAAAAGGAGAACCTATGAACCATTATAATGGCGCTACGGTGTGGGGCGTGCTAGATAAATTTACGTGGGAAAAGACGGAGACAGGGAAGGATTATCTTGAGGTTTTTATTGAATGCCAGAATGTTGTGTTAGGGAATGTGCGGGTACTGGAAGGATCTGGAACAATGATATTGCAAATCAATGTACCAAACAGTTTAAAAAGTGTGATGGGGTACGACTGGAGGGGAATATACAACAGTACGTGGGACGTAACGAGGTGGTAAGGACGACTTTTAATTTCTTCCGGATTCAGCCGGGACTGATGAAGGAAAAGAAGGCGGCATTCAGATTGGTGGGTGAGGTGGAGGGGTTTGAAGGGAATAGTCTGAAGGTGCTTGTCAGGCAAGAGGCGAAAGAAGGATATGAGGAAAAGGAAGAGGTGTTTGAGGTGTTTGTGCCTGATGATGTGCTCTTGTTAAGTAAGGATCCATCGCTAGGGACCCTGGTGAGGCTGAAGGGGTATATCCAGGCGGAGGAGGATGAGTTTGGCGACAGAAAGGGACCTCAACAGCCTATAGTGAAAGAATTAGAAATTATTGAAAAAACGTAGGGACGGGTTTGAAACCCGCCCGTACAGGCCGTTTGAACATTTTTTTTACTAAAAAAAGGAGGTTGTCGTGCAGAATAAAGAAACGTTGTCATGTTGTACTGAAAATACGTGCCATATACCGGTAAATCCCCAAGAGGCTCAAAACCTTGCTGAGATAATTAGAGAACGGATCAAATGCAAGTTAAATGAATTTATTGAAACTGTTGAATTAATGAATGATGTCCTGGAAATTGACGGTATATCGATCGATAATGAACCCTGTCAGGAGATTACCGAAAGAAGCCGTATCAAGATTCTCAATCATAAACGTGAAGATGCCGTTGAGGTGGAGATTGACACGATCATTAAAACCCCCCTGGAAATCCTGATACCATCTCTTATTACCGGTGAAACGGAAAAGCTGATTGGTGTTACCAGGATTGTTGGTTATTACAGCCGTGTACAAAATTGGAACAAGTCAAAGATTGGTGAACTGAGGGACAGGCATAAGGGGAATTATGCAGTAGGAAGGCAGGGGTAAGATAGGAAATCGGAATACAGGAGTCGGAATTCCTGGCTTATGATATTTCATTAAGGTGGAATTATGACGGATAATATAAACCATCCTCAGCATTATAAAGCTGGTGGGATTGAGGCAATTAATGTAATAGAGGCCTTCGGGCTTGGTTTTCATCTTGGAAATGCAATTAAATACATTCTCCGGACAGGCAGGAAGACACCTGATCAGACGGAGGATGTCAGGAAGGCAATCTGGTATTTAAACCGTTTTTTGTACAATAAGGAGGAAAAAGATTGAGGATTATAAAACCATCAATTGAAATCCTTGATAGGCTGGATGAGACAGAACTGTTAAAGAGGTTGGAGTGTGTAGGACGTATCTGCTATAAGTCTGAGAATAAGATTACAGATACTTCATGTGTTAATTTCGTAAAAAAGATCATCAATTCCGGGCATCACTCGATTTTAGAACATATCAATATCTCTGTACGGGTAACCTGTGACCGTGGGGTTGCCGGGATGATTTTGGATGAGTTTACTTTCCTCTGGCCAAATGTTTTTGGGGATATAGTCAGATGAAAAAGAATTGTATGTTTTGTAAAAAAGAACTGGATACAAAGGATTTTGATTGTATCCGGATACCGGACTATAAGCAGACCTATTATACCTGTCTTGAGTGTCTAGACAACCACGCCAGACAGGAAGTTGCAGCCAAATTGGTCAACCAAGTAAATTCCCATAAAAAATAAGGAAAACTCCCTCAAAAAATGGGGACGAAGGAGGGTTGTTATGTATGAGAAATATTATCAAGAGATTGTAAAGACGATTAATAGTCAAATCAATCTAAAATTTCAAAATATAGTAAACAATGGGGTTAACGTATTAGACTGGACAAGGGATAATCAGCGTGAATTATATAGCCAGGAACGCAAGCTGGACGCGGAAGTAAATGAGGCATGGAAGGACACACCCCTACACCCCTCTCAAGAGGTAACACACCCCGTCCCTTCGGGCCACCCCTCTCAAGAGGGGAATAGGGATTTTGAGGTGTTTAAGAAGACGACGCTGGCATGGGGCCGGGTAACGCTTTCGATCTTTAAGAAATACCGTGAAAGGGCCATATAAGTATGAAACTAAAAAACTTTAGAAAGGAGTATTGTATATGTTAGAGATGGTAGTTTTGTTGATGGGCGGTGGTTTGCTATCCAAATGTTGCATATTGTGGATAACAATAAATTACACCAGACGAAAGGATAACGGCAGATGACAATAAAAGAATTGCAAAAACAAGTTCACGAGATGGCGAAAGAAAAAGGCTGGTGGGATAAAAGCAGGTCTATAGGCGAAATGATAGCTTTATGTCATAGTGAACTATCAGAAGCCCTGGAGGACTATCGAGCCTTTGGATGTAATTTCGAAACACGTAATGACAATGACAAACCTGAAGGATTTGCTGTTGAGTTAGCCGATTGTATCATAAGAATTCTGGATATGTGCGAGCATTTAGAAATTAATCTCCAGGAAGCATTAGAGAAAAAGATTGAGCATAACAAAACTAGACCTTATCGACATGGGAATAAGGTTATATAAACCATGGCAAAACAAAAATCACCACAAAAAATTATTGACGACTGGAACAGAAATAATCCCCTTGGCACCGTTGTTGATCTAATCCTGGATAACGGGAAGGTCAAAAGAACAAAGACACGAAGTATGGCCGAGCTATTAAGCGGATATCGTCCGGTAATCTGGCTTGATGGGGTGACGGGGTGTTATGCTCTGGAACGGGTGAAGGCTATTTCGAAAAAAGAATTAGCCACAGATGGACACGGATAGACACGGAATTTTTTAAATGAATTTCAATAACATAAGAATCGCAAAAAGTGCAAGTCGCAATCCCTTCTATTACAGGTCTTTATTCCTATAAAAGATTGTTAATAACCTTAAATGAACGACTTCGAAACTATTAAAAACAGATTATCAATAATCGATTTACTCCATGCCTACAAAGCTGAGAAAAAGGGGCGCTTTGCTAATCCCTCACCTTGCTGTAATCATAATGACTGTATGTCAATCGATGAAGATAAGAATTTATGGAAGTGTTTTTCATGTGGAAACGGGGGTTCTGTTATTGATCTGATTATGGTTGCAGACCAATGTAATGAATCCGAGGCACTAAAGAAGGCATCAGAAATGATCGGGTATGAGTTACAGAACCAATACCAGGAGAAGGAAGAGAAAAAGGAGACGGCGCAGGAAAGGATGTACCGGCTTGCGGCTGAGTATTATCACCAGGCGATGGTTTTAGAGGGGTCTCAGGGGCGGGAATGGTTTTGTAACGTGCGTGGACACACGGAATCCACCTTACAATTTATGGGGGCAGGGTGGACTACGGGAGGGCTTCTTTCGTTTTTACAAGGGCAATCGTTTACTCCGGCAGAATGTCTGAGTTTTGGTCTTGCAAGGGATAAAGATAAGGATGGGAAGCAGATACCGGTTCAGGATTATTACTGGCAAGGGCTTGTTGTCTTCCCGGTGGTTGACCATTCGGGGAATGTTATTTCGTTTACCTGCAAGGATCCTCTTAAGAAGGTAAAAGGGTTACTCCTCAAGGGCGCGAAAAAGACATGGTTTTTGAATCACCAGACGCTAGGGAAACACCAGGAGACCTTTCTAGTTGAAGGCGAGAATGACCGGGCTAGTTTGCTGGATGTTGGGATAAACAATGTGATCGGGACGGCAGGCGCGCCAAATGCGGAACAGGTTACTTTGCTGAAGAATTTTTATCCAAATAAAACACTCTATTTGTGGTTTGATAAGGATCCGCAGAAGGATTTCAGGAAAAACGAGGGAGGGCCGCATCATACCCGTTTTATCTACCAGGGTCTCCAGGAAGAGGAGAGTATTAAGGTTAAGATAATTACTCATCCGGGAACGGCAAAAGATCCGGATGAGTATATTCAGAAGTTGCGAAAAGAGGGATGCTCTGCAGCAGATATTCGGAATGCAGTTAAGGCATTAAAGGATCAAGCATTGGATCCTCTGGCATGGGAGATAGAGATGTTAAAGTCTATACCAGAGCCAAAGGATAGGCTTGAGACTTTAAAGATCCGGCAAATTCCTCATACTGTTAGTAGGCTGCATTCCAAAGCAGAACAAGAGGTTTATACAACCCTTATCGCGCAAACGATTGGGATAACAACCAGGGCAGCGGAAGATTTAGTTATGAATTCTACGGACCTTTCAAAAGAGCTATCGATTGCGTTTGGCGAGGATGCGGAGTTGAAAAGGGCTGATGGGACGAGGGTGGCCGATCAGATCTTTAAGTGGTTTTCGAATGGCGCCGGTGCGAGGTTTTTTAAGACAAGCGATAAAAAGGTGTGGATATTTTACCGCGGCCAGATTTATGAGATTGGGAATAATATTGATTTTAACTCGTTGATATTCAGGCTTACAAGGCTTACAGCGATAGAAAAGCCGGGACCTGTTGTGTGGTATTCGCTCCAAACCCTCTGTAATATTCACGGGGAATATGTGGCGCTGATGAGTTGGCTGTATACCGACAAAGAGAAGGATACGATTTATGTGAATTTAAGTAGTCCACATAATAAAATAATCAAGCTAACAGCGGGTGAGGATCCAAAGGTTATCGATAATGGCACGAATGAGAATTCCGTGTTGTTATCATCGAGCCCTCAAATGAAACCGTTTGAATATCAGCCAAATGTAGCGTTAGCCGAAGGCTTTCGCGCAGTAAAAACGCTGCTTATGGATACGATACCAGCAGAAGGGCCACAGCGGTACTTTCTGATGTGCTGGATTATCTCTGTGTTTATCATGAATTACCAGGGTGACCGGGGATTGGTTCAGATCCTTGGTGATAGTTCCTTGGGAAAATCGAAGATTGGTGAACGGACAAGTCAGCTTATTTATGGAGAAAATTATAGTGGCCGAGGCACTGATGCGGCTGATGATAGGACGGCCGCACAAAATCCAGTTGTCTTCCAGGATAACTTGGAGAATCGAAATCTTACCCAAAAGAAGGTTGATTTTTTACTGCTGTTGGCCAATAGCGCTAACAAGCCAAAGGCAAAAACAGGAAGCGATACGGAGAATATTTACCAGAAACTAAACTCCATGGGTATGATATCGAGTATTGAAGCATTTCCCGGGAAGCTGCCAGAGCTCGTGAATAGGACTTTTTCTATCATCCTTGAAGATCGATTTAAGATATCAGGATATACTCACGATGAAGTCATGAGAAGTATATCAAAGCAAAGAAATTTTATCCTTTCTGCTATCCTCAAAATGATAAGTAAGTCAGTCCTTCCGAGGTTATCGGAAAGGACTGAATGGTCGAAGTATCTTAATACACGCTTCCCAAAACATAATAAGGATAGGAATAATGAACATCTATGTACAATGATGGTCATCCTTGAAGCTTTACTCGAGTATATACCATCTCAAAAAGATACTGAAATTAAGAAACAGGCTGCAGACTTACTTGAGAGATGGATTACCTATCAAGAAGAACAGGCGAAGCAAACAGCGGTCACTTCCAATACCCTGCTAACCCTTATGGACGGTCTTGTGAAAGAAGTATGGATAAAAATAAGAGGCAGGGCAGATCTGCAATATCAATCAATAACTGAATATCCTGACAAGAGGGTTCTCGTGTTCGATGATCCTGAGTATCTTGAAACGTTTTATCTCACTGAGTCTCAAGAGGAGATCAGTGAGGATGAGGATTATGAAGGTCTCACAGAGAGTATACAGAGGCTGGAAATGATAGTAACGGCTGCGGATCTATTTACGATTTTTAATCGTTACTGCGCTAATCAGCATATTAAAAACCCGTACGATTCCCCAAATGCACTTGGAGCCCGTATATCGAATGACAAAGAAGTTATGAAGAAGGGTGGCTGGGAATATATCTCCAGGAAAGAGGGAGAGATTAAATATAAAAAGATTATGGGGAAGTGGTATTGGAAGTTTAGTAAGAAGATGAGGGTGTTAAGATGAGGTTTTTTCCTGCTATACCTAATGTAACTATTAAGGATAAAACAGTTTACAACCTTAGGGGAACTATAAAGATGAATTCTCACGGGTATAAACAAAGGACAAGTGGATACAATAAAGATGTAAAAACTCCTCTAAGTATATTATTATCAAATATTTATATATTTTTTTTACTAGAAAATAATTTTAAGATGAGGACATTTTTTAAAACAAGTTCCCTAGTTCCCCTAAACATATTTAAGTACTTGTATTTATTATACTTAACTTAGGGGAACTTATAGGGGAACTATAGGGGAACTTGGTGTATATGGTTTTTGAAGTTCCCCTAGTTCTATCGGTATGGTTTATAACAACTTAATTGAGGTTAGGGGAACTAGGGAACTAGGGGAACTTGATTTTAGCCTTCTAAAACTATTTTTCAGTGTAGGTGATAATGGTTGAGTTGGGAAAAAATAAATTATATTTATTTATTATATTTATGTTTTTATTTGTTTGTGAGGTTTTAGTGATAAGGATTAGAGGTTTATTGTGTGCTGGGGCTGTGTTGGATTTGGTTTTACACGTGGGGGAAATAGCAGAATATGCAGAAATGGAACGTCTGATAAGATGCCTAATGTTACAATGTGCTTGTTGCATATAAGCTATTATACTGTGGTAACTTATATGTGTATTGTTGTGTTTTTTAAAATTATTGAAGTGGTTTTTTTGGATAAAAGTACAAGCTATTGTATGGTAGTTAGGAAGGATTTAGACCTACCCCCCCTTGAAAGATTTGATGACCATTTTTGGTTATTTCCCCTGATACTGGTTATAAATTGGAGGGTATGGGGAAAGGGTTTTTTCTTCAGGGGGGCGGCGGGGGGAATATCTTTTTGACGGAGTTTGAGATGTGTGAAATAAAGTCATATCTGGAAGGTTTTGAGAGGCATTTGAGGATTTTACAGGCATTGTCGGAGGGGAGTGTGAGGACATATCGGGATAAGATCCTGGAGTTCTTTACATGGCTGGAAGAGATGCGGAGTCGGGAGTCAGAAGTCAGGAGTCAGAAGGGTATTGCGGATATTACCAGGCAGGATGTTGAGAGATATTTGGAACATTGTTTTTATAAGGGGAATGGGAATCAGACTCGGTTTACAAAGTTGATTGCGTTACAGAAGTTCTTCCGGTACCTGGTGTATGAGGGGGTAATTAAAGAGGATAGTACGGCTAATATACCCAGGCCGAAAATTTGGAAAAAGTTTGTTCAGAAGTTTACACAGCAAGAGGTCCTCGAGTTTTTCCGGGTGATCAATATTATGTCAGAAAAAGGGCTTCGGGATGCGGTGATTGTTATCCTGGCTGCCTTTGCCGGGTTACGGGTTAGCGAGATCTTAAATCTTGATCTTACGGACGTTATAGACGATGGAAAGGCTATTGATATTACTATCAGGGAGAGCAAGCATCATTCTAGCAGGGTTGTATATTTATGGAAGGTCCCTTCTTTATTCGTGAGGAAGTGGCTTTCGATAAGGTTGTCACACCATGCAAGAGGTGAGGATCCATTTATTATATCGTATCGTAAGGGCGGCAAGGTGTATGGCGATGGGAAGCGGTTAACGGCGAATGCCGTGGATGCGATTATTAAGAGATATGCGGAAAGGGCGGGGATAAGGAAGGCTAAAATACATATTCATATGTTCCGGGCTACGCATGCTTCAGATCTTCGGAGTATACAGGGATACGATATCGCGGCGATCGGGGAACGGCTTGGGCATAAGCATGCAGAGACAACGATGAGGTATTTCCCTACGCGCGGACGCATACACAGAATATATCCGAGCCTGGCAGCATACTGGCAGCCATTCACAAATCTTTGGATTAAAAAGGATGAAGGAGAGAAGATTGAAGGAAGTAAGCAGTAAAACTCACAAGTCGCTCAAGCGTAAGGTTTTCCAGGATGAATATCGAAGGATGTTTCAAGAGACGAGGAAGTTTGTGGTGTTTGTGCTAAAAAATTCCTAAAAACCTGTTCATGGAGGTGTCATGCCGAAACCAATGAGTTATGATGCGTTGGATCAATTATATCAAAGGTTTTGCGCCGATTTTGGGCCGGATGTTGCGGAAAAGGTATTCAAGGTTTTTGTGCAGGAGCTTTCCGGCTGTCGGATCTCAATACCCAAGGCATCCTATTTTATCCGTGAGGCACGTAATAAGCGGATAAAAATGCTTTTCCATGGCGGGAATTATGAGGAATTGGCGCTGAGGTTTGGGATAACGACGCGACTTGTGAGGCGGATTGTGCATGGTGATTGATATTAATAGTCGAAAGAAAAATTTTCTTGACTTCTTTGAGTCTATCAGACAGATGATTCAACGCACGATTTGGCTCAGAAAGTATTCTTCCACCTGTATTATACAGGTGGAAGGAGTTGGTTTAAGACCCCATCTTTGCATTTTTGAGGAGGCAGTGCTTGGTTTAACGATGAAATTGCAACCTTTACGGTGTAAAGACCCTAATATTGCAGCAAAAATAAACGAACGACAGGAAGAAATGGCTATAATTCTTAAGGATGTCTTAAAGGGTAATATTCCTAAAAGAGGTTTCTGTAATGAGGAACTTGGGTTATTACCCCGTCCTGGTCTCTCTATGAATACCGTCCCTCAATTATGCAAGCAGGCAAATAAGGGGTGTCAGTTTTCAGCCAGGGCACTTAACTTTTTCTTTGATATGCCGGTGGATGATCTTATTGATGATGTAGTAGAATCTAACCCAAATACGTCGGAGATCTCCTCGTTGATTGTGGAATACCTGGAAGCGATCCTTGATGATGGTAACTTGCCTGACGTATCGTATGTACAAAATGCATTTACGATAAGATCCGCGCATATTTATAAGACATTTCTTGAGATAAGCCGCAGGAGAAGTCTCAAGAAGTTTTTTACAAGCCAGTACAATTTAGCATCACTTACCAGTCGCGAAAGGGACAGTATTGAGTCTCTTGGATGGCGTAAGAGACTAGAAAGTGTGAGTAATGGGCGCAGGACATATCGGTTTGAACGGATATTGATGTCGGATGTACATAATGATTAACAATTTTTATACGGCAATATTGAAAAAAAGTGAAAAAATACTTGAATAAGTGTGTATGGTGTGTATAATATAAGGCATGAACAGCAAGGAGATAATCAAAAGGCTGGAAAGTGAAGGCTGGGTAAGGGTGCACACAAAGGGAAGCCATCACAAGTTTAAACATCCAAAGAAGAAAGGAATTGTTACGGTTATTCATCCTAAGAAAGATTATCCAATTGGAACATTAAGAAGTATTTTTAGGCAAGCGGGCTGGAAATGGAGGTAATTATATGTATTTTCCCGTTGTAATTCATAAAGATAAAAAGAGCGGCTATGGTGTCACCATCCCCGATATTCCCGGTTGTTTTACGGTTGGTGACACGCTAGATGAAGCATTGGCGAATATTCAGGAGGCGGTAGAATGTCATCTTGAAGGTGAAACAGAGGTGCCAAAACCATCGAGTATAGATAAGTATATGCAACATTCTAATTATAAGGGTGGTGTTTGGGTACTGGTGGATATTGATCTTTCGTTTATGTCCGGTAAGGCAGTGCGGATTAATATAACGGTACCTGAAAGGATTCTTCGTAAAATAGACAAGGCGGCCAAAAAACGTGGCGTACCACGTTCGGTTTTCCTGGTCGATGCTGCTAGTAAAATTGCAGAGAGTTGATATAGAAAGGGATGGGATATGAAGGCAAAATACAAAAGAAAAGATTTTGAGATCGTTGAAGAAGGGGGAAGGGCATACATCGTAAGAAAGGCGGACGGCAAGAAGGGTCTGCCTCTCCAATCAAAAGAGCTTGCTGAATTTGCATTAAGGAAAATCCTCAAGCACCGATTACCACTGGAATAAAAAATCATGTAAAAAAATATTGAAATCATCTGCCAGCAGATGGCAGGGGAATGTGGTATAAGAAAGCCCAAAAGGTTTAGAAATTTTACCTGGAGGGCTTTTTTTGTTGGAAGAAGAAAAGAATAGTTCAAACAGTTTAAACAGTTCAAGCGGTTTAAATTCTGGCACTTCAGATATTCAACCACATGCAAATAATCAAAGCGGCTTAAACTACTTAAGCAATGAGGAAGAGGTCGGGATTCCGGAGCGGCTTCGGGTTAAGCGGCGGTATACGAAGTCGGAGAACTATATGTCCGATGCCGCGCGGGAGGCGCGCAGTAAGGGCGGGAAGGCACGGGCTGAGAAGTTCCCGGCGCCGAACTGGAAGCATGGGAAGTATGCGAAGTCGTTTGTCACCGGCGCGATTAAGCCGTGCAAGTCTACCTGTCCGCAATATCCCTGCGATATCATTGAAGAGGGAAAGACGACTCCGGGGGATGCCTGCCTTGACAAGGCCGCGGTTATCGAAACCTATAAGGCAATTATAGATGCGGTCAAGCATAAAAAGCTTGATGACTTTCAGGAGATTGCATCCTTAACGATTGCCCAATCCATTCAGACCTTACAGATGCTCTTAGAGGATGTTATCCGGGATGGTCCAACCATTCAGAGTGAGGTATTTGATAAACACGGAACTGTGATTGGCCATGAAATGAAACATCACCCTGCCTTGAATGTGCTTCCTAAACTCATTGCAGATCTTGGTATGAGTCCCCAGGAGTTTATGATTACGCCGAAGGCTATTGCGAAACAGGGGACGGAGGAGAAAGGGATTGAGACGCTTGGGGATCTGCTTTCGAAGATTGGGTCGAATATGCAGAAGAAAGAGGCTAAGAAGGATGAGGAGTAAAAGATTTGGTTCAAGCCGTTTAAACCGTTTAAGCCGTTCAAAATATGATTGAGACTGTTGAGCCTATTGCTATTGCGGATCTGAAAAAGGGTATTCTGGTACCGCGGGCTGATTTTGAGGCGTGGCTTCAGAGGCTTGACTGGACGTGGCATCAGCTTGCGCGCAGTGAGTTCCCGGAGCCGTATACCAGTATTGCTGAGTTCCAGCTTGGTTGTATTCTGGCTGATCCTGTGCTTTGGGTGCAGTTCTTTTTACGTGAGCCTGAGGATCCAAACCATCATGATCCTTATAATCTTTTTGAATATCAAAAGGAGGCGTTACGGTATCGGGGTCATAAGATTTATTGCTGCGGCGCTGAGGTAGGAAAGACACGGGATATCGTTGCGGATAGTCTGTATATGGTGTTTGCGAATGTTTTGGGGTCGGGATTGATTGGGGCTCCACAGCAAACGCACCTGGATGAGATTATTGAGGCGATGAATGATCAGTTTGAATGGAATCCGGATCTCGGTAAGGCACGCACTCATCCTTATGTTAAGGATGGATGGAAAAAACATCCGCACCATGCATTTTATTTCTACGGCAAGAAGCACCGGTTCAAGATTGATTTCCGTCCTTCGGGATACGATGGTGAGGCATATAGAGGTGTTCATGCCAGGACGTTTGTGAAAAAGGACGAGGCCGCAAAGGATAAGAATAAGAAGCAGTGGTCTGAGTTCTGGCGTGCTATGAAACCGCGCTGTATAGCAGGTGTTTATTCTGTACCGGATGGCGACCGGTCTTGTGAGTTTTTTAAGCTTGATGAACGGGCAAAGGGTACTGAGAAGAGCAAGGAGCTGCAGCTTGAATCGCTGAACGACCTGCCTTCACATGTGAAAGAAATTCAGTTCAGGCGGCTACAGTGGTCAAAGACTATCATGTCTGCTCCGTATTGGTCAGAGGAGCGGCGGAGGTTTTATATCGATCAGTATGGCGGAGAGGACGCACCGGAATTTCGGCATAACGTGTTAGGCGAGCATGGTGATCCGGAGAACACGGTATTTCCCTGGCATCAGTTTAAGCTTTGCATTAAGGATATTCCCGAGTACCGGGCATTAAAGGTTTTTGTGGATGCTACGAATAACGAGGTGAGTGTTTCCGGGTATAAATGCGAACTTATTGCGGGTGATAGCGGGCCGGTACCAAAACAGGTACTTCTTCTTGATATGCGATATGATAAGTCAAAATTTTTCCAGCTTGATGAGATGGGAGATTCTGAGTTTAGAAGACTCATCAAGGGTTTTTTCATTTCGGTACCGGGACTGAAGAGAGCAGGTGCGGATCTAGGTTATTCCGGAGATCCTACTGAGATACTGGTAAAAGTTATCTATGGGTTGAGGGAGAAGGTTATTGCCCGTTTACAGCTCAAGCATGTTACGTATGACCAACAATGCCAGGCATTGGATGCGGTTGACGATGTCTATGGGCCGAAGGAATCTATCTCATGGGGGACTGATTTCGGAAATGCAGGATCAGCGGTTGCTCATGATCTTCAGGGATTACGACAATATGCCCATAAGAATTATGAGGACCGTTTAAAGGGGTTTCAGTTCGAGTCTACAACGGATAATGTTGACGAGGACGGCGAGCCGATTATTGACGCCAAGGACGGTAAACCGGCGAAGATAACCCTGAAAGAACTTTCGACCGATATTCTTACCAAGAAGGTGCAACGGCAGGAGTGTGAGTATCCTCCGGATAACGATTTTATACTCTATTATACGAATCATACGGTCCGGTCTGGTGGAAAGCATCGGATTTATAAGAAAGAGGATGATCATTTGATCGATGCGGACCGGTGTCAGAAGTTGGCGCAGATATTTTTGGATACGGTAGAGGATATTTTTGCGTGTGGATAAAAAGAACCGTTCAAGCCGTGTAAGCCGTTTCAGCCGATCAAACGGTAACGGCTTAAACGGTTTGAGCCAAATCTTTTAGAAGGAAAAGCTTATGAAGGTGTTTGGGTTTGAGATACAAAAGGCAAAGGCTAAGGCGGCATCGGGTGTTTCTTCGGCTCCCCAGTTTAAGCCGTACCCGGCGCAGGGGTGGATGACTTCGTGGTTTCAGGATTGCTTTCTCCGGAAGGTGTCCGGGGATTTTTACGAGATACTCCGGGAAGGGATTCCGATTATTGATTCGGCTATCCGAAGGCTTATTTCGCTTGATGGGACGATCAAGATTATCGGGGATAATGGGGCGCTGGTGAGAGAGCTTGAAGATTTTTGCTTAAGCGTTCCTGTTAACGATAAACAAAAGGGGATACACGCATTCCTGGAGAATGCATCGAATGAGAAGTTTGAGCAAGGGTTTGCGCTTGCTGAATTTGTGGCAACGAAGGATCTTCGGGATATCGCAGGCCTGCGGGTGGCGGATAGTAAGCAGATTGTCTTCAGAAAAAATGCCGAAGGAATAGCTGAAGCGTGGTACCGGTATCCGGGGTATGCGCCGACTCGCGCCTATAGCAAGCCTGAAAGTGTCGTTGAACAGATCTTAACGTCAACCTATAACCAGGTTGTTTGGATCCATGGCATGTATGAGGAGAAGCTGAATCCGGAGAATAAGCTGTATTTCAGCATTAATAACGAGAATAGCGATCCGTATGGTGTTTCTATCATGCGGTCGATGGAATTTGTCGCAAAGATACTCATGACGATGCAGAACAGCATTATGAACGTGTGGGAACGGTTTGGAGATCCTTCCTTCCATGTTAAGTATAAGACTACCAAAAGGGATTTATCAGGTGATGATGTAGAGAAACGCAGGCAGAAGATACAGACCGACTTTGATACTGCGATCCGGGCAAAGCGCGCGGGCAAGAGCGCTGACTTTGTGACTGCCGTAAACACCGATGCCGATGTGCTTATAGAAGTAATCGGGCACGATAATCAGATATTACAGCTTGATGTGCCAGCGCGGCATGTGTTGGAGCAGATTGTTTCAAAGACGAATTTACCGGCGTGGATGCTGGGAATATATTGGTCTACTACGGAACGAATGGCAACGCTTGAGGTGGAATCGGCGCTTCAGGATGCGAAGATCAGGCAGCTTTCCATGCTTCCGGAATTTATCAGGCTTTTCTCGATCGTTTTAAAGCTTCGGGGCAGGAAATGGAAGACGGTTACTACGGATGTGGAAAAGCCAGGCGACTGGGGAATTGTTTTTGAGACGCCGAACTTGCGTGATCTGGTAAGCCAGGCGCAGGCGCGGTTCCTGAATGCCCAGGCGGATATGATGCAGAATGGGGTGAATACGAATAGCACGCAGACGAATGTTACGGTGGGCGGGGCGAGTGTGGAGATTAACGGGATGAAGTTTCCTTTGAATGGTTTAAACCGTTTAAGCGGTTCAAGCCGTTCAAGCTGTGAACATCATAAAGAATTGAATAGACCTACGCCCTGGCCGGAGCTGGACAAGGTGGAAGATGAGTATGAGGAGAAGCTGAAGGCGGATTGGAAGGGGTTACAGGAGAGGGTGTTTGAGATATTGAGATTATCGGAAGATGGGAAGGATAAAGCTCTTAATCCCCCCTGCCCCCCTTTAGGAAAGGGGGGAGATAATTTTCATTTAGGAAAAGGGGGAGATGGTTTTCATTTAGGAAAAGGGGGGAAAGAAATATTTTTATCAAAGGGAGGGAAAGAAATACCTGATGTGCCTTCTGCAGATAATTTTGATTTCTCGGAGGAGCAGCGAAAGGCGATTATGCAGGCGCTGAAGGATCTCCTTGGGACGTATGATTGGAAAGATACTAACTCTGCCGTGAGGTTTTATTATGGGCAGGCATATAGCCTTGGCCTCATCCAGGCGGCAAAGTTATTGGGTAAGGATAGGCCGATTCTGGATATTATCAAGAATCGGGAAATTTTTGATGAGATTGCTAAGAATGGATTTAAGCTCGTGAAGAATAATGCAACCTCTGCAATTGTAGACAAGATTATCCCTGCAATCGAAGATCAGGTCGCAGCGGGCGCCAATTCCCGGCACGTGGCTGCCAGGCTGGAGAAACTTTTTGGGGATAAGAATTCGGACTGGGAAAGGTTGGCAAGGTCTGAAATGTCCATGGCTGCGGAGAATGCGAAGATTGATGAGTGGGGGGAATGGGGGGTTGATACGGGTAAAGCGGTGGTGCCTGTTAAAGATACTCATCCCAGGTGCAGGTGTTCGAATTCGGTTAAAGATATTGATGGAAAATTAATCATGGTATTTGTGCCGGCGCCGGATGCGTGTCCGATTTGTATGGCATTGGCGCAGTAAAAAGATTTGGTTCAAGCCGTTTAAGCCGATTAAGCGGCTTGAGAAAAATAGTGAAATCATCTGCCAGCAGCCGGCAGGGGAATTTGGTATAAGATTGCTAATTAACAGAGCAATCTTATCTGGAGACAAAACATGGTAAAAATGAAATGGGTTTTCATAGGGATCTGTGTGTTGAGTTTGAGTATGGCCGGTTGTTCTTTTTTAGATGCGGTACGCAAGAAAGATGCAAAAGGTAATCCCTATATAGAAGCGAAAGGGACGGCATTTTTGAGGACGGCACAGGGTGTTGCCAGGATTGTTGGGGAGACGGAATTTCCTGTGGTTGGCGCTGTTGCATCAGGGATTGCATCGCTGTGCGGTATTGGTATTACGATCGCAAACAATGCGGCGCGCAAACGGGCAAAGGCGCTGGAGGCTACCGTGGTGGGTGTTAATGCAATTACGAACAACTATAAAAAAATTGAAGATGCTGTGCTTGCTATGCTTAACGTGGCAGGCCAGAATGATATGTCACAAAAAATTAAAGAGATTTTCCTGCAATATAAAACACCGAAGCAGACTGTCCAGAAACTTGCAAACAAGAAGGGCATAGAAAATTATTTATATCAGTTTATCCGGAAGATAGAAAGAAAATACACGATGGAAAAGGAGGGCTAAATGGCGAGAAAACAGGGCGAGGTGGAAGCGATTACTCAGAAGGACATGGATGAGTTTAAAGGGGATGAAGTGGTAAAGAAAGAGGTCAGGGTTGAGGTTAAGGAAGAGGTGAAGAAAACTTCGGTTATTACGATGCGGGGCGGGAGACCGGTAAAAAGGGTTTTTGAGAACGGGAAGTGTGTGAGGGAGGAGGAGACGGGGAAAA
Source organism: Candidatus Jettenia sp. AMX1 (assembly GCF_030263775.1). Taxonomy (NCBI): domain Bacteria; kingdom Pseudomonadati; phylum Planctomycetota; class Candidatus Brocadiia; order Candidatus Brocadiales; family Candidatus Brocadiaceae; genus Candidatus Jettenia; species Candidatus Jettenia sp. AMX1. The sequence goes on along the minus strand of NZ_SZPP01000015.1, from coordinate 20,652 downwards.
CCGTTCAAGCAGTTTAAGCTGTTCCAACCGTTCAAACCGTAACGGCTTAAACGGTTGGAACTATTGAAACGGTTTGAACTAAATCCTTTTCTTTATGAAGATAGCAAAGACTACCAGTTTTAAGGCATTCGGGACGGGCAAGGCTCTATCGGACGAGCAGCTTGCGAAGATCAACAAATTTGCCCTCGTGCCGCTTACGGCCGAGCAGGTTTATGTAAGAAAATACCTCATGTGCCATAGCGGCATTGACCGCGATAATGAGCGGTTTCATGAGGATATGTTAGAGGATTTTGCCCGGACACTTCCGGGGAAGGGGTTCTTTGTTGAGGGACATCCGTCCTCGTGGTCGGGTAAGGGAGGGCCCGGGGAAGGCAGGTTTTTTGATGCCGCAACAGAGGAGATGCCTCTTGAAAAATTCAAAGAGACTACTGGTGAAGAACTGAAGCTGCCAGAGGGGATTAAAAATGTCAAGGTCCTCTGGGGAGAGGCTTATCTTTTAAAACTTGACAGCAACACCGATACGCTGGCCAAGATCGATGGCGGTATTTACTCATTCATCAGCATTGGGTTTAAAGCGCCCAGGCAGGAGGTTACTGACAAACACGGCAACTATCTGTTTGGGGAATACAGGCCAAAGGGAGAGGCCCTTGAGGGATCACTGGTGTGGCTGGGGGCGCAGCCAGGGGCATCGGTGATGAAGTGCGCTGGTTGTGAGAAGAATATAAACGGTTCAAACGGTTTAAACAGTTTAAACCGATCAAACCGTCAGGATTATCGTGATAAGGAGATTGGTATGAAAGAGTTTTTAGAGAAGTTGGCCAGGAAGCTCGGCAAGTCTTTCACCGAGGAAAGGGCCGTTGAGGAGATTGTAGCGCTTATCAGTGAGAAGGACGCAAAGATCACTGCCCTTGAATCTCTTGCGGAAGAGGGACGGGCGTACCGGAAACATCTTGTTGATGATGTGTTGCGGTTTGGGGTGATGGTTGATGAGATCCCGGCGGATGAAGAGGGCCAGAAAAAAGAATCAACCTTTATCAACACCTGGCCGATTGACCGCATTAAGGTACTCCGGGATAAGTATGAGGTGAAGGCCCGGGAGAAGTTCCCGGATAAGTTTACCTTTAAGTCGAAGGATGAGGCGGATCGTAACGAAAAGGGTAAGGAGGCTGAGAAAAAGAAGGTGAAGACGGGGAAGAAGGATTATACGAGCCCGGAAGAAAATGAGCTTTTTGAGACGGTGGGAAAATGATTTGGTTTAAGCCGATTAAGCCGTTTAAACCGTTCAAGCCGTAACGGTTTGAACGGCTGTAACGGGTTAAACTGTTTGAACCTATTCTTTATAAAAGGAGATAAGACATGGCAAATAAGGTGCGGGAAGATCTTTTGCGGATACGCACGATTAAGTATAAACATACAAGCGCGACCACAAAGGACACGATATACATTTTGGGTGGCAGGCCGATGCTTGCGGTGAATAGCGAGGGTGCGAATACCAGTAATATCTATGTAATTGCAGGACTTATTGAGTATGCAAAGACATCGGCGCAGGCATGGACGGCAGGGCAGGCGATTTTCTGGGATGCGGTGAATAGTGTGTTTACTACAACTCCGGGTGGCAATACTTATGCAGGCGTGGCTGCTGAAGATGCGGCAAATCCTAGCTCTGCCGGGTTTGTGGTTCTCTTGCCATTTGCGGATGATATCAATAGTCTCATGAAGAAGGCGTCCGCTACGGCAATCAATACGTCAGGCGCCGGCACCTATTCGGCAGCGAATATTGTTAACAGGGTTATCCTGAGAGACCCGAATGGCGCTGACAGGACAGACACAACGGCAACGGCTGCCGAGATTGTGGCTGCGGTGGTTAACCCTGCGGTTGGCGCCTGCTTTATCCTCGCGGTTCGGAATACGGCTGATGCTGATGGCGAAATCATCACCGTGGCAGGCGGGGCGAATGTTACCCTCACCGGCTATGCAAAGATAGCGCGGGGCAATGTCGGGTTATTCCTGGTCGTACTTACCAACGTAACGGCATCTTCCGAGACGGTAACGATATACCGGCTGGGCGAGGCAGATATGGCGGGTGTGGGGCTTGGGTATGATACTGCGGGTAAGCTTCGTATTAAGACAGGGTATACACCTACCCATATCGCTGTTTTTGCTGGTACTTCTGCAGCAGAGAATGATGTTGATGCAACCGTGGTGATTACCGTTACGGGTGCGCTTGCAACGGATGTTGCAAGCGTTGTTTTGCGGGCTGCGGCAAATGATGTTTATATTAAAAAGGCTGTGCTTACCTCTAATACCTTAACGGTAACGCTGTCTGGTAATGGCGGCTCTGGCACAGAGGTTGATTATGTGGTGTTCAGGGCGGTAGCGTAACAGGCAATTAACGTATGGGCAGGTTTTAAACCTGCCCATACACAAAAACAATACAAAGGAGGAGAGGAATGAGAAAGAACTATATGAAGATCTTCACCCGCGAGACCTGCGAGCGGATGAAGGGAATGGATGTGATGGAAAGGCGGCAGAAACTGGCAGGGGTGCTTACGGCATTCTTCCAGGGTAAACTCCCTGTTATGAGCCCTGCGATTGAGATTGCAAAGGAGATGGGAATTGATCAGGAGTTGGCGCAAAAGGTGCTTAGTATTTTGGCCCAGAAGGGTATGACGGGTCCGGATGATGCGCCGGATGTGATGAACCGGAATCAACCGGTGACGGCAGGGGTGTTCTATACTGCGGTGGGTGATCCGATGGCGCCATTCGGGTTTGAGGAGTTGTTTGATCTGGTGGATATGCGGGGGTCAGGACAGACGTCTTTCGACATCTTAGACGTTACGAATGCGATTACCTTTGCTGAGGTAAAGAGTGGCGAGAAGATGAAGGTGTACGGGATTAGCACGGCAAAGAGTTCTATCGAGAAGATGATCATAGCGGCCGCGATTGGCATTCTGGATGACTGGATTAACTATGCGATGTACTGGAACCTGAACCAGGCAGCCGTTGAGGCAAGGTCAAAGTACTACGATAAGATGGCAACTGATCATTATGCTCTCCTTGCTGCGATCTCTTCTGATCAGAATGAGTCGTTCAGCACATCGGATGTAAAGACGATGAACAATGCATGCTCGAAGATCTTCACCGACCTTGCAGGGAAGGGGTATGTTTTGACAGGGAATGAGCAGTTTGTCCTGCGGGCGAATCCGGCGTTAAAGGAGAGGATTGAATACGCATTTACGACAAACTTCAACAGTCCGAATGGTGGCAAGGAGCAGATTGTATTTAACGTTACTCGGGCCTATACGACTAAGCTTGCCAATACGAGCTACTATGTTGGTCTGCCAGGCAGGAAAGCAAAGCGGGGCATCTGGAGTGATCTGACGGCGGAGACGGATAGGGATATCCTCTTAAGAGGCACTGATGTGGCGTATTGTGGCGAGTATAATGCCGGGATTGGCGAGGAAGACCAGTTCAGGAGATGTGCGTTATCGTAAAGATTTGGTTCAAGCCGTTTAAAGGATTTGGTTCAAACCGTTCAAGCCGTTCAAACGGTTTGAACCGCTTGAACGGTTTAAACGGTTTAAACGGTTTAAACGGTTTTAAAATATGGGAAAGAATACAGCGCAGGAAATTATTGATCTCGGTTTTATTCGCGAGATGTTCAGGAAGGAGGATGATGCGGCTCTTTCTACGTTCATCGATGGGGTTATATCCGAGCAGACGAAGATCCTGGAGGGGCGGATCGGATCTGCCGCATATGCTTCTGTGATCTCGCCGGTTCAGGATTATGTGAAGCGGGCGGAAAAATGTTTGGCGGCTGTTGAGTTGATTGGGCGAAGGATTATGATCCTCTTAAGCAATGTGCCGGGCGCAGGGCAGGCGGTTGATATTCGCAGCGAAGAAAGGAAGCGGGATTATTATATGAACGAGGCGCATGCGCTTATTGCAAAGATCGTGGCAGGGGTGACGGCGGATGGGGATGGTATGGGGTTTGGGGTGGTGGAGTCTTCGCATTTTTAACTGTTTCAGCGGTTTAAGCCGTTTAAACAGTTTAAGCCGTTTCAGAGGTTTAAGCCGTTTCAGCGGTTCAGACAGGTTGAAATGAGGTTTTTCTTATGCTCAATATCAATGTAACGATACAAGGCGATACGGTTATTATCGACGGCTTGCAGAGGTTTGCGAAAAATAGTCCGGCTGCAATCAGGAGAGGATTAGAGAGGGTTGCGGCCGGGGTGTATGATGATGCGTATAAGTGGTTATCGGGACCGGGTGGGATATATGAGGAAAGGGTCTCGAAGAAAACGGGAAAAAAGCGGCGGAAAAAGATTGCGGATTATTTGCCTGGTCAATACCCTGTGCCGGTTCGAACCGGTCATTTAAGGAGGTTGTTGAACTGGCTAAACCCTGGCAGGTCAAAGACGTATGCAGGGGTAGGAACATTTTCAGCGGGGCCTTTGGAGGTTGTTATTTATAATGCTGCGGAATATGCAGAGCCTGTTTTCAGGGGCACGGGATCATCGGCGAAGTATGGACCGCGGGATGCGCTGAAAGACGGGTTTGAGAGATTTAACCGGGGGAGCAGGATACAGGGAATACTGGAAGAGGAAATCGGGAAGGAGATTCGTAGTTCAGGATTCACCGCATAGTATGTAAGGAGGATGAAATTGGACTGGGATGTCATAGAACCGAGGATTAAGAATATTATTCACGAGACGATTCGTCAGACGTTGAAGGAAGAAGTGCTTCGTGTTACAGAAATCAGCGATCAAAGGATTGCGTTGTCTTTTGCGCAATGTAAGGCGCATCAGATTTTTTCCGATAAAGATATAGAAAGGTCTTTTTTTGATATTTTTAAAAAGTTTGAACAACATCTTGAGGCACATAAGAAGCGGGAAGTGACCGTAAAATGGCTGATTGGTATTCTGATTACGGTTATTTGCTCAACGATTGGATTCCTTACAACGGCATTAAAACACAAATAAAAGGGCAACATACTCTATGGCAAGCTTTACCTCTCTTATCGATCATATAGCAACAACCCTGCAGAACAATGCGCCCCTTACATCATTTTGCGATGCGAAGTGGGGGAAAGCGCTCAGCGTGCTGAAGGCGTTTAAACAGCGTATCGAAATCAACTTGAACGACCTCCCGGTGATTCTCATTACCCGGCCATCTCTCGAAAAGAATTTTTTGGTAAATATAACACGGGATGGCGCCCATACGGTGCGGTTGTATGCCGGGTTTCACCAGACTGACTGGGCAAAGGCGCTCAACGAAATGGTAGAATTCGAGGAAAAGATCGATGATGCCCTTCTGACGGATTACACCAGGGGAGGATTAGCGATAAACACGATTCCGAAGTCATCGGTGAACGATGAAGGCGAGTTTCACCCGGTGTATTTTATAGTCATGGAGGTGGAGATAAAACACCGGCGTTAGAAACAGGGAACCACAGATGGACACAGATGGCACAGATAAAAAAAAGAAAGTAGGGGAGGGTTTGAAACCCGCCCCTGCCAACCTCATGAGGAACGGGAATTATGCATACTACAGAACATACATTTCAGGTCACGGTACATGATGCTTCAGAGACGAAGATTATTACGGGAGAGAATAATGCAGGGGCAGGTTTAAAACCTGCCCCCACCAATATGGAGGAGAAACCATGCTTACACGAAGAAGGATAGTGGTGGCAAAGATTGAGTCTGTCGAGGGGACGGCCGAGACACTGGCGAATGCCGATGGCGGCATCCTTGCGATAGACCCGAAGGTTGATGTTGATATAAAAATGCATGCGAGGAACCCCGTTATGGCGACCCTGAGCAGGCTTGCCGATGTGGCGGGGGCGCAGCTTGCGCGGTTGACCTTTAAGGTGGAGATAAAGGGCCCGGGGGCTGCATATTCGGCGAGCGTCGTGCCTGCGCTGGCAAAGTATCTGCGCGCGTGCGGGTTTGCGGAGACGCTGGATGTGACGCCGGGTTCGGAGAAGGCTACCTATAAGCCTGCCTCAACGGGCGCGCCTTGCCTGACGATCGGGTGTTATGAGGATGGGGTAATCAAGCAGCTCGTTGGCGCGCGGGGGAATGTGAAGTTTACGGGGAAGGCAGGCGAGCCGGTGTTTGCGGAATTTGACTTTCTCGGCGTCTGGGGTGGGTTGACGGATGGGGCGATGCTTACTCCTACGTATGAGAGTACGATACCTCCTGTGTTTCTTTCGGCCAGTTTTACGATTGCCGCGTATTCGGCGATCCTTGCCGGCATCGATATTGATATGGCAAATACCCTGCATCTGAGGAATGATGTGAACAAGCCTGCCGGGTATCTTTCAACGGTGATAACGAACCGGGACCCGAACGGCAAGTTTGATCCGGAGATGGCGCTGGTGGCGACCCATGACTGGTATGGCAGGTGGAAGGGCGGCACGACAGGGGCATTGAGCCTGGGCAATATCGGGTCAACGCAGTATAACCGGTATAAAATCACAGCGCCCAAGGTGGTGTACCGGAAGGTGAGCGATGCGGAGCGGGAGGGAGTTGTGGTGGCGGATACGGCGTTTCAACTGGCGATGAATACCGGGGATGATGAGGTGGTGCTGGAATTTTCATAAAAAAGACGGGAACTACAGGTAAAAGAATTAGGTTCAAACCGATTCAGCCGTTTAAGCTGTTTCATCGGTAACGGCTTGATCGGCTTAAGCGGCTGTAACGGCTGGAACAAAATATTTAACAGGAGACTCTATGAAGACGTACACGATTGGCAGTAAAACCTATGTGCAAAGGCCGCTTGTACTTGGGCAGGTGAAGCAACTGATGGATATTATACGCGGGGTTGTGATTCCGCAGGTGATTACGATACCTGCGCTGATCGATATGTTTGGTGACCGTCTGAGCCTGGCGCTTGCGGTTGTTATCACGGAGGAGGGGAAGCCAGTGAAGGATAAAGACATTGAGATGGCAGCGATGGAGATTGAATACGAAATTATGCCGGAGCAGATTTTGGAGATTATAGATGATTTTTTTTTCATCAACCAGATAGCGTTACTCTTTCAAAGAGTAATCACGGTAATCAAGGGCATACAGGACAGGATGACTGGGTTGAGCAGGTGTGCGTCATCCTCAGTAAAGGAGACATCACCCGGCGGGATGCCATCCTCTGGGGATATACTCTCAGGGAATGCCAGCCATACATCAAATACTGTCTCCGCGATGTGATGTTCCGGGAGGCTGTGCTGGCGTTTATGGGGGTGAAGGATGAGGATACAGGTGCGCAAGGCGTTTTGGTGAAAAACCGGGGTGAGTATTGTAAGGGCGTGGATCTGGAAGCGTGTAGGAGGTATTTTGGTGAGGCGATTTTAGAACGGGTGTGTGCTACGTGTCCGAATTAAAGTGAAAGACAAATAAGGATGAAAATCACAAAAACGATAAAGCATATGACGGGAATTTCTTTATACATATGTCTTAAAGACTTTTGTGGTATTTTTATTTCTTTTGTGGCATACCGATTAAAAGCCCTTTTACACGAAAGATGTGAATACAGTGCGCCAAGAATTGTAATAAAAAATAGAATAGCTTCCATGCAAACATTATACCAGAAGGATATATATGAGTCAACGAGTAGAAGTAATTATTGGTTGTATTAATGATGCGCGTAAGGCGCTTCAGGAAGTTACTTCATCTTTTCAGAGCTTCGTGGCAAAGATTGCCGTATGGAATTATTCCCTAAGAAGCGCATATCAAGGTGTTGAAAAAGTTCTTGATATATTAGTTGTCAAAACTGCCGATGTTGGTGATTCATTGTATAAGATGAGTCAAAAGACTGGTATCAGTGTTGAAGAACTCTATAAGTTGAAATCTATTGCAGAACTATCAGATGTAAGTTTAGATGAATTGGCTGTTACTTTTGGTGTTTTCTCAAAAAACTTACTCGATGCGAAAACAAAGGCAGGTGATGCGAGTACGATATTTAAGGCGTTGGGGATTGATACGGCAAAACCTCTCAATCAAATCCTTTACGATCTTGCAAAAAGATTTTCAGAAATGCAGGGTGGTGAGGAGAAAATGGCGCTTGCCATGCAGCTATTTGGCAGAAACGGACAAAATATAATCCCGGTATTAAACGATCTGGCCAGTGGTATGGATAATATAACAAGCGCATTCACAGAGGAGTCTGCACAGGCGGCAAGCGTCTTTAATGATAACATAACAACCCTTAAGAGAAACTTAGAAGAATTTAGTTTTGTGATAGGTAACGAACTTATTCCAAAACTGAATACATTATTCGATGTATTAAATTCAAAGGCGGTAAAAAGCCTTGCACCACTTCTTCATGGATTTGCAGCAATTGGGTTGATTAACAAAGGAATTAACACAGCGTTAGATTATACACTCGGTAAGGAAATTCCAGAGATTAACCCCCCTATTGAATCACACGAGAGGAAAATCCCACCTCCGGATGTTATGTCTGAGAAGAAAACCCAACAAATGGCAAACGAAAGACGGAAATGGATGGAATGGGAGTGGGCGTATGCGGATACGGTGGACCGGGCGGGACAGGAGATCCTTGACAGCTACGAAAAGCGGGACAGGGCAGTCAGGGAGCACACCCAGACGCTCCAGGCAGCCCGGGAGGCGGAGATCAACCTGCAGCTCAAGGAGATCGACCTTGCGGAGCAGGAGTTTCGGATTTCAAAGGCAGGGGCGGCGCAGGAACGGATACGGCTCAATGAGGAACTTCTCCGGATACAGGCCGAATACCTGGCGCAGCTCGATAAGATCAAGGACCCGGCGAGCTGGTATGCGCAGAAGAACGCAATTGATCAGACGAAAGAGTCGCTCGTACAGCTCAATTTTGTCCTGAAGGAACAAACCGGGACCTTTGGCGATGGGCTCTTACAGGGGATCAATGCATTTACCAACGAGTTAAACACCGCATTCCAGCACGGGGTTGACTTTGCGGGGCAGTCGGCCCAGGCGATAGAGAGCGTCTTTTCTGACGTCCTCTTCGATGCCATGCGGGGCGAGCTGCAATCGTTTGGCGATTACTGGCGGAACTTTTCCCAGTCGATCATGAGGATGATATCGGAGATGGTAGTAAAGATGCTTATGATGAAGGCGCTTATGGCGATGGGGTTTGGAGCAATGGGCAGCGGGGCAGGCGTGGCAATGGGAACGATGGGGACAACGAGTCCGGCATCCGCTTATTTTCATAAAGGGGGGTATATTCCTCGTTTTCACGCAGGGGGCCTTTTGGGTGATGAAGTGCCAGCGATCTTACAGAAGGGTGAATACGTGGTGAGCAGGAAGGGTGTGGAAGGTGTGGGGGTGGATACCCTGGACAGGATCAACCGGGGGAAGGGTGTTCCCGCATCGGCGCCGGAACGCGCGCCAACAATCATTAATCATATTACGGTACAAGCCATGGATGCCGAGTCTTTTGCGGTGTTTGCGCAAAAGAACAAGGGGATCCTTGCAAATGCGGTAATGAGTTCGGCAAACAACAATCATCCGATCAGAAGGGGAAGATAAGCGTGGCCGCTTTTCCGTCTATTAAACCTAACTATTCTGTTATTGAGACCTATTCTTTCAATACGCATATCATCAACTATGGGAACAAGGTGGAGCAGCGCATTAAAATGAACTCTGCGGCGCAAACGATATTCAGACTGCGCTGGGAGGCGCTGAGCAATGCGGATAAGGCGACCATACAGGCATTCTTCGTGGCGCGGGGCGGGGCGTTTGAGTCGTTTGCCTGGACAAACCCGGTTGATAATGTGGCGTATACGGTGCGATTCAAGGAAGACGCTATGAATGCGGAGTATTTTTCGTATCAGCTTTGGAATTTACAGGAGATTGAGTTTATTGAGGTGAGTGGGTGAGATCTAACGATAAGGAATTTGTAACGATACGGGTCGGTATCAGGAAGGATCAGCTCCATACGATTGTGGAGATGAAGAAAAAGACAGGAAAAACCTTGTCACAGATCGTACGGGAGTTTTGCGATTATGGCATGAGCGCAAGAAGGGGATAGGGAGAGAAACTATGGCAAGGATATGGAATTTTGTAGGAAAGTTTGGAAGCGCAGGGAGCGGAAATGGACAGTTTAATACCCTTTGCGCTATTCAAGTGTCAGGAAGCTATATTTATGTTTCAGATCGTGGAAATGCAAGAATTCAGGTTTTTAATAAAACAACCTATTCCCATGTCGCAAATATTTCATTGCCAAACAGTGGGATTCCTTATGATCTTGATGTAGATAGTACTTATATTTACGTTACAGATACAGTAAATAAGAAAATGCATATTTTTAAAATTCAAGATTTCTCCTTACATGCTAGCTTTACAATAAGAGAATATACAAGTACTGGCGGCATAGTTACTGTTTTCTGTGTTAGCAATGCATACATATATACAGTCTCACGATCATGGGGCAATGAGCCTTATATGTATATCTATAACCAAGGAACATATACGCAAGCTAATTATTATTCACTTTCAGTAGCCGCCTTTAATTGGCATGATATGAATCTTCCCTATAAAGAAATAGAAGCCTACGTAACCGCCAATACTATGGCAGGTATTTCTACGCCATTAGGCAATATTGGTATAAATGATGGTTTTAACGCAGTAGCAATGGACTCCAATTACATCTATATAGCTCGACCTTACGCCAACTTGATTGCAGTTTATAATAGGTCTACATTAGCGTTTTGCGAGAATTTTGGCAGTGGAGGAATTAATAATGGCCAGTTTAACACTCCAACATTTATCGCTGTCGACCTTTCTACATCCCGGATATTTGTTGTAGATAGTAACAATAATCGCATCCAGGAATTTGAATTGGTGATTGGGGAGGCTCCTGCCGCTCCATCGGGATTAACTGCTAACGATATAGGGGGAAGGTCAGTTCAGCTTAATTGGGTAGATAACTCATGAGCGCAGAAACAGGATTTGAAATACAGAAATCGAGTGACGGGACAAACTGGATTGCTATTGCACGGGTAGGGGCGAATATTACCACATATACAGACAACCAGGCTGTCCCTCTCCAGACAAACTATTACCGTGTACGGGCATTCAATGGTCAGTCTCCTGAACAGACCTATTCTCCCAATGGATTCTCTTCCTATTCGAACACAGTGAATATAACTCCTGCGGGAATGACGGGCGAAGTAGGGTTTAAGGTAGAGAGAAAAAGAAATGACGAAGGAGGCTTTTCTGCCTTAGTTACAAAAGGACAGAATGTAACCACTCATACAGATGGTCCTCTTGACGACGACTATACATATCAGTATCGGGTTAAGGCCTATAACTCTATAGGAGAGAGTTCCTATAGTAATGTGGTAACTATGGGGATTATAGATTTTACTGCCACGGAATTAAAACTCGCCGAACTTTACAAGGTTCTCCTGGATGATGGTACGTATCTCTATTATACGTCTCATGATGCAAACCTGATATATGAGGGAAATACCTATGTGGCGATTCCCATAAAGCGGTCAGAGATTAATTTTAATAGCAACTTGCAAATAGATAAGGTGGATATTGAGTGTGGTCTTGTCGGGATAACGGTAGGGGCAAACGCATATACTATTTCTCAAGTGATTGAGCGTGGATGGCTTGAGAGAGCACATGTATGGATATATCTTGTTGACTATACAACGTTAATAAGCCACAAACTTCTGTTCGATGGGTATACAACAGGAAGGATTGGTTATAATCAGGGAACGCTCCAGGTTGAATGTAATTCGACTCTTGATAAGTTAAACGCTATGTTTCCCAAGAAAATATATTCCGAGGATTGTCAGCATGCTTTATACGACACGTATTGCGGTCTCAATAAAGCGGATTATGTTGAATCAGGAACGATTGCTTCTGTTACTGACAAGTTCCGTGTCCATGCGGCAATCTTTCAGTACTCGGCGCATGCTTCGGGGTATTGGCTGGGGGGAGAGGTGAAATTTACTTCGGGGGATAATGTCAATGTGCGCAGGTCGATAAAGAGTCATGGCGATGGCTATGTGGATGTTCGGGTGGCGTTTCCGGATACGATTGTGGTTGGCAATACGCTTCAGGCGTATCCGGGGTGCGATAAGAAAGGCGAGACCTGTGAGGATAAGTTTGATAACTATGAGAACTTTTTTGGGTTTGAGTACATTCCGAAACCGGAGATATTGTATGGATACTCATAACGAAAGTTGTGAGTTGTGAGTTGTGAGTTGAAAGTTTCAATTCATAATTCACAATTCACAATTCACACAGGATGGAGGTGGTGATCTACGGATACTCATAACGAAGCGGCGATAAAAGAGGTTGCGCGGGCATGGGTTAATAAACGGTGGATTCATGGCCAGGCGCTGAAGTCCGAAGGGGCTGACTGCATCCAGTTTATTGTCGCTGTGGCGAAAGAGCTTGGCTGGCTTCCTGCGGACTACAAGACCATAAAGTATGCCCGTGATTGGTCATTGCATAACAATCGCTCTATTCTCCTGGAAGAAATAAGCAAAGTCTGTGTCGAGGTAAGGTTTGCCTCGCTTGACGAATTAAGGGCGGGAGACGTCCTTGTTTTCATGAACGGGCAAACGTCCGGATATGGAGGGATTTATATCGGCGAAGGCCGTATGATTCACGCTCACATACGGCACGGAATACAGGAAGACCCGGTTTCACGGTATCAGGAAAAATTAAATTCTGTCTGGAGGGTATCCCGGTGAGTCTTGGGCAAATCGGAGGGGGGATAGGCGGCGCTGCAGCAGGGGCGATGATAGGTTCAATAATCCCAGGCATTGGGACCGCAATGGGCGCTCTTATAGGTTTTAGCCTGGGTTCTATGGTGGGGGGAATAATTGACCCCCCAAGTGTTAAGACTCAAAAAGTCAGACCCGCAGGCATAGACTTGCAAACCAGCGAATACGGACGAGCGATCCCGTATATTACCGGAACCCGAAAGGTGGCGGGGAACTGCCTTTGGATAGGGAATTTCCAGTCGCATAAACACAAGAGAGATACGGGAGGAAAAGGCGGCGGCGGTGGAGACCCTGTTTATTACACCTATACCGTGTCTGTTGCGTTCGGGTTGTGCATTAATCAGTGCGCATTAATCCGCGCATGGGCAGGAAAAAAAGAAATCAATATCAATAGTATGACGTTTTACGATAGCACTCAGACAGCGCCTAACGCTCACATCCAGAGTATCCTTTCAGCGTCAGGAAAGACACGGTTTCCTGTCTGGAAAAAACTCTGTTATGTGGTTCTCCAGGATTATGACCTGGGAGAAAACAATATCATTCCCAACTTTACCTTTGAAATATCCCGCGGCGGGGTTAGCTACCGAAGTTTGGAATATACATCAAAATGGGGAACTGCGGGCAGTGGAAACGGACAACTCGACACCCCTACGTTTATCCGTGAAAACGGCGATAATCTCTATGTGTGCGATTCGGGGAATGGGCGTATTCAGAAATTCAGCATGTCGGGGACGTTCCAGAAGGTTATTATCGGCGGGCTTAATTCTCCTGGCGGGTTTGAAGCAGAACAGCACTATATCTACATAGCAGAGACAGGGGCGGACAGGGTTCTCTGGTGCGCAATAGCAAATGGAAACATTAATCAGGAAGTAACGATAACTTCTCCCCGAGATATTACCTCAGTAACGCTCTATAAGAAATTTGTTATCGGGTACTCCGGAGGGCAAACAAAGCTTTATAAACTTGAGTATGTTTATCAGAACGAGCATTCATATCTCTGGGAAATAACCTCAACAACCAGTCTGGGCGCATGGGTCGGGACAAGTATAACATGGGATGGGACATATCTTTACATTGCAGACAGCACGAACAATCTGGTAAAGAAATATACCCAGAACGGCGTACTTATATCCTCATTTGGAGGGTCCGGAGAAGGAGACGGTCAGTTTGATAAGCTCTTTGGCGTATACGCTTCACGGGGGAATATTTATAATTATATCTATTGCGTAGATCACAAGACAACGACATCAAAAAACAGGCTTCAAGTCTTCACACCGGCAGGGGCATTTGCCGTTGGAGCGGGAAGCTTTGGGACAGGAAACGAGCAATTTGACGACCCTTCCGGCGTTGTTGTAAAGGATGGGTATATTTATGTCTGTGATACAAATAATAACAGGGTACAGAAATTTATTGATACGAGGAAAGGCGGTGTATCATCATATCCATCCGATGTTTCACAAGACATCCTGACGAATGATTTTTATGGCGCCGGTCTTCCGGCGGGTGATCTGAACCTGGATACTTTTACTGAAACGACAAACGCATGCACTGCCGATGATATGGCGCTGGACGTGCTGTACGACAGACAACAGAGCGTACTGGATGTATTACAGAACATCATCGCCCACCATGACGGGATAATTACGTACTACGACGGAAAGATTAACCATATCCAGCCAAATGAAAATTCAGCTTCAGTAGCGACCCTGAATGAAGCTGATTTCGTAAAACAGAACGGCTCCCCGTATATCAGCATTTCCAACGAAGGAGTTAACAGTACTTTCAACAGGGTAGTGGCAGAATATATCAACGAGGAAAAGGAATATACGCCAGCGACAACCTATGCGGATGACATGCCGGACATAGACCGGAACGGGTTAAACGAAATCACGATCAATCTTACCGCTTTCAACACGCACGCAAGGGCAAATAAAATGGCTCAGCGCATCCTGAACAAGTTCCGCTCAAACCTTAAAATCTATCAGTTTAAATTAGGAATCAAGACTTTTGACACGACAGGAATTATCCCTGGCGCTGTTGTCACCATAAATGACGCCCTCACAGAAAACAGTTCCCGAAAAGTCAGGATTCTCTCCATGACAATAGAGCAAGGGTATATTTTAGTTATCGAGGCAAAGGAAGAAATCCCTCAAAACTATCAGGTGGTTGTCATAGGAAGCGGGAACAAGGAAAGGACAGACCTTCCCCAGCTTACAGACCCGGCAAGTAGCGTCCTTGCCCCTATGGTTTTTGAAATACCGGCGCTATGGACAAACGCAAACGCGTATCTGGTGACATACACTGCTCCGGACGAGGTTCAATGGGCAGGGGCTTCCCTGTACCGGTCATATCTTCAAACAAGCGGTTATCAGGGATTAGGGATAAGCAGAAAAGACGGAGTAACGGGGATTGTTGTTGGCGTAGGAGAGGCTTCCGGAGGAATAAAATATATAGACGTTGCGTTACATTCTGATGAGACGCTTGAGTCTGCAACGGATTTTGATGAGCTCATATCCACGCCAGGATTAAACTTAGCAGTAGTTTCAACAAGCGTTAAAAACACGTATCTGCGATTTGCGACCGTTGAATTGATCGATACAAACGTGTGGAGATTGAGCGAACTCATCTATGACCTTGTTGACTTTCCGGCAAAGAATTCCTACGGGAATATTGTTGCCGGAAACATCTTTGCGTATCTGGAGGACAGACCATTCCGGAAGAGACTTCAGGAGACGGAACTGGACAGGAAACTCTATTTTAAAATCTCCAGTTTTAACACAAAAGGAGTTGGCCAGGATTTATCGGAAGTGGATTCCCTGACGCTTGAGGCAACTGCCCTGGCAAGCAAACCGCTTTCTCCAGGCAACATAAAAATCAACGGTTTAGGAATAGATGCCAGCAATGCGGTCAGTGTTGCCAGTGGAGATATAACGATAGGGTTTTCATCCAGGAACAGGAGAAACAGGGGCGGCACCAACTATCAATGGGCTTATGCGATTAAAGAGGATCTCGATTTTGATAGCTTTATTCTTGAAATTTATAACGGGGCAACACTCCTCAGAACGGTAGAGCAGACGGGGAAAACGTTCACCTATACCGCAGCAATGCAGTTGGCAGACGGAGGAGCGTCACCCTATACCATCAAGATCAAACAGCAAAGCACATCAAGGGTATCCGCTTATTCTGATGCGGTCACGATAACAACAGTCTAAATAAAGGAGAGCAGATGTCGGCAACCACACATTTTAACATGGATTTAATCCCCACCGGAGCGGTGGAATGGCCAGCTCTTATTAACGCCAACACGAACAAAATTGAAGCGGGAAGGACGGTTAAACTCACCGCAGGGGAGGCATTGGCGGCAAGGGATCCGTTTTATATCTCCTCCGCTGATGGGAAGGCGTATAAAGCAGCGAATACAAATGTCTGTCACGGTATTTGGCAATCAGCATCTACAGCTCCAGACGCCACAGGATACGGCCAGATAGATGGGGTTGTGACGTATGGAAGCTGGGCATGGACAAAGGGGAATTATATCTATGTCAGCGCAGGGAAGGCGCTGACCCAGACCGCTCCATCTGCTAACGCTCAACCAGTTGCATATGCCCTCTCTGCAACGGAAATCGTGCTTCTGTATTCCGCGCTCAGGATGGCGGATGACGGAAGCATTAGTTTTCTCTGTGCCGGGTCGAACAAAAACATTCTCCTTTCTCCCAGCGGAACCGGATTGACAGAGATTCGGAATTCAACAAATCCGCAGATAGCAGACTTATACGGAACATACACGGATGGAAGCAATTATGAGAAGCTAAGAATTGCCGCAAATGCAGGGGCGGCATTCACAATCGCGCCTCTTGCCGCAGGGAGCGGAACTGTGCGTGATGTTGCCCTGCCTGCGGGTAACGTATATGTAGGGGGAACAACGACCGTAACGGCAGCAAGCAAACTAAATGTTATTGGCGCAATTAAGTGTGAACGGGATGACGGAAGTAACTTAAACTTCAATTCTATTTGCGCAGGGGCAATTCCTATGTTCTCTGCTCAGCGTTCACGAGGCACATTGGCGAGTCCTGCGACCGTATTTGCCGATGATGTTTTGTTTCGTGTTTCGGCTAAGGGGCATGATGGAACGTCGTGGCCAGCGGGGGCGAGAACATGGATTGATTTTGATGCATCAGAGGTCTGGACTGCGTCAATGCAAGGAACACGAATTATTTTTAACACAACAATCAGAGGCGGGACAAGCCAGGGCGAGCGGATGAGAATTGCGAGGGATGGCAGTGTCTGCATTGGAGGCACATATGAAGCGCTTGGATTATTAAATCTGGAAGGGACATCAGCAAGGATACTTGCTGTGGAAAGAAACCCTGCTTCAGATACGGCGGGAAGTGGGCTTACCCTCCAGTCTGGGGGAGCCACGGTGAGTGGAATTATCCATACGGTCAGCGGAACTCCTACTGCCGGAGGGTCTGGCTATGTGGTCGGCGATATACTTGCCATAACCACAGGAGGAACGAACGGCGCGGCACAGGTCACTACAGTGGATGGCGGCGGAGCAGTAACCGCTCTCATATTGAGAGATAGAGGATATGGCTACACCACAGGAACCGGCAAGGCAACAAGCGGAGGGACCGGGACGGGATGTACGGTAAATATTACCGCTGTAAGGACGTGTGCGGACAAGGCTGCAGGGACACTTAATCTATCGACAGGAAAATCCGTGGGAACTGGCGGTGGAAGTGTCACTATTCAGACTCCAGTTCCTGGCGCAACCGGCTCAACTGATAACACTCCTTCGACAAAGGTTGAGGTAGACGGAAAAGGAGTGGTAAAGCATACGCCATATGATAATGCTTCTACTCCGGTAGCTCCGACTTCGTCATTGAATGCGTTTCTTTATAATAAATCTGTAGATGATGATGCGGTTATTACCCTTCCTTCAATCACTACCAGCGGATACGGAATCGTAATTGCCGGAGACAATACAGAACGAACCATGTTCTGGATTAACAGCACAGGAACCGTTGCCCTGCTCAATAACTCTGCGAATGTTGTGGCAAATGCTGACACGGATGCAAATCTTTGCATCGGGACAGCAGCAACGCAAGAGCCATTGCAGATAAAAAATCGGCTAGGGGCGACAACTATTCTTAATGTCATGTTCTGGTACGACTAAGGAAAGGAGAAAGGTATGGACTATACCCTTGTTTTAACTGAGGCGGAAGACATTGTTCTTACAAAAACGGTAAGTAAAGTTAATCAGGAAGGCTTAAAGAACGATCCTGAATATAGCGCGATAAATAACGCTGAATATTTACAAAATATATTGAACACCATGGTCCTGAGCTGGACAAAAATACAGCAAGAGGAGGATGCTATTACTAATTGGGAAAAATTAAAACAACTTTCGGCGGAGAAACAAGCGTATTTACTTAATTTACTGAATCAGGAGGCACAAAATGCAGGCTAAAGAAACAGGCAATGAAAATCAAGAAACTATTGCCATAGACCAGGACACCCAAGCGTTATTAAAAAATCTCAACCAAATACTAGGAGAAACAAAGGCAAAGATAGAGCTTATCCTGAAAGTATACTTAAACGCCCATGGAATAAAAAACGGAGAGTATCAGGTTACACCATATTTTGACGCATTAATTCTGAATAAAACTGAGTTAGAAAGTTAACTTGTCAATATCCCTTTGATCCATATCAGAAGGGTAGAGATGCGCATATAATTCCGTGACATGGGTAAGGGAATGCCCCATCCACTGGGCAATCTTAATAATCGGTACGCCGTGTATTGCAAGTTGTGAGGCGAAGGTATGGCGCAGGACATGGAGGGTAACGTCTTTCAGATCTGTCTTTTCGATAAGTTCTGAGAATTTATCCGTAATCAAACGCGGGGGAATGGGTTTATTATTTATGGTAAAACAATACCCTTTTTTCCCTTTTGCGAATAGTGGTATAATCTGAGAGTGTAATGGTATAACCCTTTCACGCCTGGACTTCGTGAGTCTCCCGGTTTCCGGCATCATATCCGGACACCGTTCATTCTTATTCTTCACATACAACAATCTTTTCCTGACATCCACATCACTGTATTCTAACCTTGCCAGCTCTTCCCGTCGCAATCCTGAATAGATAGCCACTTGAATCAGATCGTAAAGACAATGATATTTACTTATCTCTAACAAAATCCTGATCTCTTCCTCGGGTAAATAGCGGACCTTATTAACGGTTATACCTCTGATTGGAATTACATGAGTTGCAGGGTTGTTATTGAGATAACCGAGCTTGACTGCGTGGTTTAGATAAGCCTTAACGACACGGAAATTATTTTTAACCGAAATAGGTTTGATCTTCTCAAGCAACGTCACCTTGTAATTTTCAAGATGAAGAGTTGTTATATCCTTCAGGTGTTTAAGGTTGTTTTCTTGCAGATAAGAGACAAAACGGTCAAGGAGTTTCCGGTTTGTATAGACCCATCGGGACGACATATTGTTTTCTTTTGATTTCAGGTGGATTTCTGCGAAATCGGCAAGAGAAATATTACGATCCCTTATCTCGAAATTCGTAAGATAGAGGTCATTATAAAACTTTTGTGCGTAGAGGAGCGCAAGGTCTTTATTATCAGCAAAAGTACTCCCGCGAAACCTTTTCCCGTTAACCGAGAAGGCATAATGCCACGTTTTATTTCGTTTGTGGAGGTCAAAATTCATGGGTTTTTATATTGTTTTATGGCAGAAAAGGTAAAAGACTTGCCACAAATTTGACACAACAGAAGAGGTTTTTGGGTATATTTTGAGGAGTGTTTATTGTTCATAACGTGTTTTGTTATAAGGATTTGCCGAAGAGGGGAGTCGAACCCCTACCGTGTTGCCACGACTAGACCCTGAATCTAGCGCGTCTGCCAATTCCGCCACTTCGGCTTGGTCTGTGATCCGGGTCGGCAGCTGCTGCTACTTTATGCGGATCTACTTGCGTGTTATTTTGTTTGTTTTGTAGGTTTAAACTTGAAATATCAGTATTTTCAATTTCTTCAATTAATTTTTTTTTGCACTCTTCATTAAGTCTATTTTCAAATATTAAATCTAAAGAAATTCCTCTACTAATGCAGAAAGGTATTACATGCTCATAGGGAAAACTTTCTTTTTTTTTCCTTTCTGCTAAGGCACTTTGGCTCATACCTAGAATTCTTGCTAATTCAGTCTCACTTCTAGCATTTGTATAAGTCATTAATCTATGGATAATTATATTAATGTCTTTTTTGTCTAAAATTAATTTCATCGTTTTCTAATCACTGAATATTAGATTTTAAATAAGTTGTAAGTATTAAATTTATAATTTCTTACAAATTATCGAATAGATAATTATCATAAAATATGATTGATTGTGCTAAAAAAATATATATAATTTTTCGCAATAAAGCAAATAAGTAGTGTAGAAATAAAAAAAGGGTGAAAAGGCAGTATAGTTGGTCGCTGTCTGCCTTCTCACCAGGGCCTTGTTAAAGCTAGCTGATAACTAGCATACAACAAGTATGAGAAATTATACTACGTTAAACTTAAAAGTCAATAGAGTAAAGCCGGTAGGGTTTCAGGTAGTTCTAAGAACTATCATCGACTATGAAACCTTATCGGCTTTTTTTATTGTAAAAAAATCGGCTGGAATAGCTGAAACAATATTAACAGCTGACGGGCTGTTAAGTGTAGGACGTAAACCCCTTGAAATCCTCTGTCATGTGCTCGGTGCATGTGGCAGGGGATTTTTTTTGATTTGGGGATTACGGCCAAGAACGAAAACCCCCGTATGGTAACACGGGGGTGGGATTTACAAAAGGGGGTTTTATGTCAGTACAAATTAGCTTTGATTGGTTGTCAATGTCTCTAAATAAGTCTTTATTGGGTGAT